>OMSH01000154.1 GCA_900313715.1 uncultured Prevotellaceae bacterium | reverse complement strand
TGCTGCAAGAAAACAGGACTTAGTGTGTTGTTGTCTGCTTCCTTTGCGGCTGCCTGCAATAATGAGATGGCCTTGCTGATATTACCCAGTTCAACATATACGTTTCCCATCGCACCCTTGATGGCTGGAGCAATCATCTCGTCGTTAGCGCTGAACTTATCCAAATACTTCACTGCTTCTTCATTCATGCCCAAGTGTGCGTAGCTCAAGCCTGCGTATGCGTTAGCCAGGTTGGCAGCCTTGGTGCCACTGTACTCGTCAGCAACTTTCAGGAAACCGTTGTAGCCGATGCTATCACCGTTGATAGCCAGGTCGAACTGCTGGCTCTCGAAATACTGTTCACCCTTGAATAAAGCTGCATAGGCCTTCTTCTCACGAGGAGCCTTATACAGATGGTTATAAGCGAATACGCCTCCAATGATAACTACCAGTGCTACAATAACACCTACAATGGTCTTCTTGTTCTTTAAAATAAATGCCTCTGACGATGAGAGGACTTCTTCTACATTTAAGGCTTCGTCCTTTTTGTTTTGATTTGCCATATCTTTGAAAGTTTTATATTTTACGTTTTTACAGTTTTCGACCCGCAAAATTACTGCTTTTTGTACTATCTGCGAAATTTCGAGGCATCTTTTTTTGCATATCCTGCATAAAAACATCGAAATTTTGGCTACTTTTGCCTTGTAAAATGACTTTGGTATGATATTAAACCGCATCTCCATACTGAATTATAAGAATATTACACAGGCTGACTTGGCGTTTTCTTCCAAGTTGAACTGTTTTTTTGGGCAGAACGGCATGGGAAAAACCAACTTGTTGGATGCTATTTACTACCTTTCGTTCTGCAAGAGTGCGACTAACCCTATCGATTCGCAAAATATGTTGCATACGGCTGATTTTTTTATGATACAAGGCGAGTATGCTACCGATGATGGCCGACCTGAAGAGATATTTTGCGGAATGAAGCGCAAACAGAAAAAGCAGTTCAAGCGCAACAAGAAAGAATACCAGCGATTGTCAGAACATATAGGTCTGATTCCTTTGGTGATGGTATCACCTGATGATGCCACTTTGATTGCTGGTGGTAGCGAGGAGCGACGTAGGTTTATGGATGTCGTGATCTCTCAGTATGATAAAGAATATTTAGAGTCGCTGATACGATATAACAAGGCTTTGGCGCAACGAAATACCCTCTTGATGAGAGAAGATACTGTTGATGATGAGATGCTAGCCATTTGGGAAGAGATGATGGCTCTGGAAGGAGAGGTGGTTTTCTGCAAGCGTGAGGCTTTTATTCGGGAATTTATTCCGATATTCCAGCAGTTTTATTCCTATATTTCCGAGGAAAAAGAGCTGGTGGAGCTGACGTACCAGAGTCATGCGAGGAACAACTCTTTGAAGGAAGTGCTGAGGCTAAGCCGTGAGAAAGATCGTATTATGAGGTTCTCATTGCATGGCATACATAAAGATGATCTTGAAATGCAATTGGGTGGCTATCCACTGAAACGCGAAGGGTCACAAGGTCAGAATAAGACCTATCTGATAGCCTTGAAGTTGGCGCAGTTTGATTTCTTGAAACGTATTGGCACCGTGCCTTTACTGCTGTTGGATGATATCTTTGACAAATTGGATGTGCACCGTGTTGAACAGATTGTCAAGTTAGTGGGCGGAGACCGCTTCGGACAGATTTTTATTACTGACACTAACCGTGAAAACTTAGACAGGATATTGGAAAAGACGCAGGTGGATTATAGCCTGTTCAGTGTGACTGATGGGGTGGTGACACCTATAAATATTGGTAAAAATGAGAAGAAATGACGCACAATCGGTGGGAATGCTAATCCGTAAATTTCTTCGCCAGGAAGGTTTAGAAACACCACTGAATGAGAAGAGGCTGATTGACGCCTGGGGCGACGTAATGGGACCTGCTATTGCTTCATGCTCAAAGCCACAGTATATCAAGAATCAGGTCCTATATGTAGAGGTAACATCGGCTCCTTTGCGACAACAATTGATGATGGGGCGTCAACAACTGGTGAACAAATTGAACCAACACGTTGGGGCTCAAGTGATTTCCAATATTATTTTCAGTTAATACATTGTCTGAGTTTTTGCAACAGACAAGTCTTTAGGATAAGGTGGAGGCTATATTGTTATTATACCATCCATCGTGATGTCTGTAGGCTCAACAGGTACTTCATCAACTACTTGAAAAGGATAGCAGATGCCTGCCTTGTAGGCATTGGTAAGTTGGGGTAGTAAACGGTCGTAATAACCCTTTCCCCTACCTAAACGGTGGCCGTTCTTGTCGAATGCCAATCCTGGTACGGCTACAAAATCAATTTTTGTATAATCTTTGAACAAGGTACCTGTAGGTTCGGCTATGCCAAAAGCACCAGTCTTTAACTCATGGGCTCCATAGTAATGCCTTAGTTCTAAATGATCACCTACCACTACAGGCAATAGCACTTGTTTCTGCTTACACCATTCTTCAAGGAACTGATGAGTGTTGACCTCATCACTCAATGAGTGATATAGCAATACCGTCATAGCCTTTTTGAAATGGGCATCAGTAGCTAATGCTTGCATAATCCGCTCAGAATCTGTAGCGTTTGTGTCTTGATGCAGTGACTTTAACTGTTTGATATGTTTCCGTAATTCGGCTTTAATCATGGTTCGCAAAACAGGGGACGAGCCCCCCTTACTAATGTTTAGTCTTTTATCTTCTCCGGCGCTTTTGGGAAAGCCTCTTCCTTTTCCAAAACTTCTATAGCTTTCAATACAGTATTGTCATCACTGTTCCAGTACTGGATATAGGGTTGTGTGCCAAGTATGTTACTAATGATATTGGCACATAGGTATTTCTCCAATAACTTGTGTGATTTGTTAATCAGCAGGTTGCGACGTTTCACTCCCTTGCTGTCGCAATAGCGGATAAACTGTCCTGTGATATCCTGTTTCGACAGATAGTTGACCACTTTTTCCGGATCTCTTAATTCCGTTAATTTCTCACGGTTTTTGTCGCTATAGGCGAAACCAAAGCGAGAGATTAATCCCTTGTTACTGACTTCTATCAGGTAAGAGGTTACGCCAATGGTGTCTTGTGGCACGAAGATATCGGGCATGATGCCGCCACCAGCATAAACTGGACGACCTAAGGTGGTGAAATACTCCTCGTCGGTGTTCAGCTTGATACTGTCTTTCGAGAAGAACTCGCCATGCTCATAGCGATTAATCCAGTCTGTGTCATACTCTGGATCCTTGCCATTCTCGTATGGACGCTGGATGCAACGGCCTGAAGGGGTATAATACCTTGCTACTGTGAGTCGGATGGATGAGCCATCGCTGAACTCTATGGGTTGCTGTACCAAGCCTTTCCCAAAGGAACGGCGACCAATGATGGTACCACGGTCGTTGTCTTGGATAGCACCTGCAAATATTTCACTGGCAGATGCCGAACTCTCGTTGATCAGTACTACTAATGGCATGCGTTGACAACTACCTGTACCAGTGGCATATTCTTCCATGCGAGGATACTTGCGTCCCTGCGCGAAGAGCATCAAACTTCCCTCTGGCAGGAACTCGTTCACCATACGCAGAGCTGCATCCATATAGCCGCCCGTGTTGTCGCGCAAGTCGATAATCAGTCCCTTGCAATTCTGGTGACTTAGTTGAGCCATAGCGTTCAACAACTCCACATGGGTAGTGCGTGCAAACTTGTCGATTTTTATATAGCCCAATTCATCAGTAATCATGTAAGCCGCATTAATGGAGTTTTGTGGGATGTCTCCTCTCACAACGATAAAGTCTAATAAGTCAGGCTCACCAGAACGCAGGACAGTAATCTTCACTTCCGTACCTTTAGGACCTTTCAGATGTTCTTTGGCTGTACGTTCGTTTACCTCCTTACCTACAAAAAGACTGTCGTTTACCTTCACGATGCGATCTCCTGCCATGATACCCACTTTTTCTGAAGGTCCGCCCTCAATCACACTGTTGATGTGGATAGTATCATCTTGAATGACAAACTGTATGCCGATACCGCTGAAACTACCCTCCAGTTCAGAGTTCAATTCCTCGGCATCCCTTGCTGGGATGTAAGTAGAGTGGGGGTCGAGCTGTGCCAATATCTGAGGAAGAGCCCCCTCCACAACATCGTCCATCTTGATGGTATCTACATACTGGTCTTCCACAATACGCATTAACGCATTAATTTTGTTGGATGAACCGTTGATAATGCCCAGTCGGTTACCTCCATAGTGCTTGCTATAGAAGGTACCTATCAGGATACCACCCACAATGCTCAATGCAATAATAAATGGTATGAATCTTGTAGTCTTGTTGTTATTTGACATATATCAGTTCTTAAATATTAATATCCAAAAAAACTACCTCAATTCCGGCTTTTTTGAGCAGTTGCAATCCATCGTCCAATCTGTACTGACGAGCATACACTACTCGTTTTATGCCTGCTTGGATAATCAGCTTTGCGCACTCAATGCAGGGAGAATCTGTAACATAAAGTGTGGAACCTTCGCTGTTGTTGTTAGAACGGGCAATTTTTGTAATGGCGTTCGCTTCGGCATGCAGAACGTAGGGAACGGTCACATTGTTCTCATCCTCGCAAACATTCTCAAACCCTGAAGGAGTGCCGTTATAGCCGTCCGATATAATCATCTTGTCCTTTACAATCAGTGCCCCCACTTGACGACGTTTGCAGTAGGAATTCTCCGACCAGATGCTTGCCATGCGCAAGTACCTCTTATCCAATTCTTTTTTCTTGTCAGTAGTATTCATTATCTATTCTTGGGTAATAAAGCCATTACATAAGTCACTTCACCATCTTTATAATAGAGATACAAAGCGTTGGAATCACCTGTGTATTTGAAGGCTGTATTCATGCATTTTTGAAATTGTTTGGCCAGCACGTCACTCTCATCACCAGTCCATTTCATGTCGTATGTGCTCATTATGCGTTTCTCTGCATCGACTCTCCATGTGCCGGTAAATGACGTTTTCACTCCTTTTCCATAGAATGCACCTGTGAAAGCACCATCGATGGTAGCACCCGTAAACTCCAATTCATAGTTGCCATCAAGCTTTTGTGTGGCGATACTTTCTGCTTCCGCATCTCTGTCGTCACCCCAGAAATTCACATAGGCTTTGGGATTGCCTTCACGGAAAATATAGCTCATCTTCCATGTTTTGCCAGTAAAGATGATTTTTACATCGTCTCCCTTGTCGCATCCACTTAATGAAGGTAATGTCAGCAAGGCAAACATGATGCAACTTATATAAATAAAGAATTTCTTCATTTTTTTATTCCGTTACGGGTTAATAATGCATCAATTGTCGGTTCTTGGCCTCTAAAGCGTTTGTACAGTGTCATGGGGTGCTCTGTACCACCTTTCGACAAGATGTTTTCTCGGAATGAGGTAGCAGTTTCTGTGTCGAAGATTCCATGCTCCTTGAACATAGCGAAAGCATCGGCTTCCAGCACCTCAGCCCATTTGTAGCTATAATAGCCTGCTGCATATCCGCCAGAGAAGATGTGTGAGAACTGAACACTCATGCAGGTGCCATCTACTTGTGGTAACACCTGTGCCTTCTTCCAAGCCTTGCGCTCATAGGAGGCCACATTGTCATCGAAGGTCTCTTGACGAGTGTACCAAGCCATATCAAGCAATCCGAAACTCAATTGGCGCAGACAAGCATAGGCCACGTTGAAATTCTGTGAATCAATGATGCTTTGCACCAATTCGTCAGGTAATAACTCATCGGTCTTGTAATGACGGGCAAAGGTATGCAGGAAATCTTTCTCCACGGCATAGTTCTCCATAAACTGGGAAGGCAGTTCTACGAAATCCCAGAACACATTGGTACCACTTAGACTTTCATAGGTAGTATTGGCAAACATACCATGCAAACTATGACCAAACTCATGCAGGAAGGTATTCATTTCGCCATGTGTCAACAGTGCTGGTTTTTCCTTAGTGGGCTTGCTAAAGTTCATCACTAAGGAAATATGCGGGCGACTGTTCTCACCTGTTTTACGGTCGATCCATTGGGATTTGTACGAGGTCATCCACGCTCCACTTTGTTTTCCTTCACGAGGATGGAAATCTGTATAAAGTACCGCCAGATATGTACCATCTTTATCATATACCTCATAAGCATCTACATCGGGATGATAAACTGGTATGTCTTCATTCTTTTTGAAGGTGATTCCATACAGGCGCGTGGCCAGACCAAACACCCCTTCTTTTACTTTACTCAGTTCGAAGTAGGGACGCAGCTTCTCACTGTCAAGGTTAAACTTGCGCTCCTTAAGCTTATGCGCATAATAAGCCAAGTCCCACGGCATGAAAGTAAAATCATCTCCTTCCAGTTCACGAGCCAGTGCCTGCATTTCTGCTACCTCTTGATGAGCGGTAGGAGAGTAGGCATTCAACAGGTCGTTGAATAACTGATACACATGAGCCTGGTCTTGTGCCATACGCCTTTCTAAGGCGTAGTCGGCGTATGTTGAGTAGCCCAACAATTGGGCCACCTGCATGCGCAAGTTAACCAATTGTTTTACTATCTCCATGTTATTTTGAGTGTTGTCGTGTGTACAACGGGTGTGGTAAGCCATATACAGTTGTTTGCGCAACTCCCTGTTGTCGGCATACATCATGAAAGGTCCGAATGACGGACTATGAAGGGTGAATACCCATCCTTCCATTCCTTTTTCCTCCGCTGCTTCCTTAGCCGATTCCACAACACTTGCAGGCAGACCCCTCAAGTTGTCTGCATCAGTCAAATGTAGCTGGAAGTCATTGGTTTCTTTCAGTAGATTGTTGCTGAACTGCAACGAGAGCAGACTTAATTGCTTGGTAAGCTCACGAAATGTAGTTTTCTGCTCATCGTTCAGGTTGGCGCCATTTCGGGTAAAACCAATATAAATGTCTTCCAACAGTTTTTGCTGCTCATGACTCAGTTGTTCCTGGTCTCTGTTGTCATATACCTGTTTGATACGGGCAAACAACTGTTCGTTTAGACAAATATCATTTTCGTGCTCGCTAAGCATCGGCGTTAGTTTGTTAGCTAACTCCTGCAATGCGTCATTTGTATTGGCACTCAGCTGGTTGGAAAATACGGTAGTCGTACGTTTCAGCATCTCGCCCGACAGCTCGTAGGGTTCAATGGTATTGGCAAAAGTAGGTGCTTCAGGATTGTTTACAATTGCATCTATCTCTGCCTTTTGCTGTGCCATACCCTCTAAAATGGCTGGTTCGTAGTGTTCCAGCTTTATTTGGTCAAAGGGAACAGTACCATGAGGCGTGTTATAAGGGCTAAAAAACGGATTCATCTTATTCATTTGCTTATTTAGCCGACAAAGATAGTGTATTTTTAGCTAACTCGTGTTATGTGAAGTCGTAAATAATATTAATGAAACAAAACAAAGACATGATGAATTCTTTACTCTCGTACAG
>OMSH01000080.1 GCA_900313715.1 uncultured Prevotellaceae bacterium | reverse complement strand
TTTGATAAAGTGTAACGACTATTCGAAACTATGGTATTCGAGAAATACGGTACCAATATAGTTAGATTAGGTGTCTACGTGAAACTCGTACACTGAAATGCCATGCACCATTGGTGGTAACAGCCAATGGCCCGATGAGATAGTCTACTCCCCCAATAAATATCAGGAAACTGAGGGTATAAAGGTTGATGTGACCATTTCGTTTGCAAACGAGTACGGTCAGAAGGCAACGCTTGTTATTTATGGCGTAGAAATCCTGAATGAAGGTTCCGGTTTCTCCATCGATAACGTAACGAGTGAAAAAGCCTGCACGTTCGTTGCTCGTAAAGTGGATTACATGCGCCCTGTCAAAGCGGCCAGCAAGTAATTCGTTTACAAGCTGTACAAATGTCAGTAATAAGGAAGATGAGATTAATTTCTCACCTTCCTTATTTTTTTGCAATAAAGTCCGATGTCGGACTTGAAGCTAGAGAGGAGATATTATGCCTACGACCATTAATGATGTCTACAAAGACAAACAGAAGGTCTTGAACGGGATTGTATATGATCACATAAAGAACTCTCAGAGAAGCGGCAACACGCTAGACAGCGACCATTTTGACACATATTTGACTAATCTTGTCAATGAGCTTAGCGAAAGCATATATTCCTTATCGGCAAATGACACTAATGTTGTTGCCAATATGCTCTACAACCATGCAAATGTAAAATTGAAAGAGCAGTATAAGGAAAGCCTAAAGGAATATCCGCGTACACCTAACAACAAAGAGCCAAAAGTTGTTACTGACGCATGGCTGAAAGATGCCCGCAAGATTTCTGACCAAGTGCGCAAGGAGATGCGCGATAAAGCAAATTCTGTCCTTAAGCAATCTATCATGACGAACCATACGCCCAGACGCGACCAGTTCATCTATTATCTAAAAGGACAGCTTACCGAGGCCGTTGAAGGACAGGCTGAAGATGTGCAGGATTACATCAATGCTTTTACCACAAAATGGATAGAGAAGTCTGCCGGCGAGATATATGACAATAATATCAAGGCACACCCTCGCGATATAACGGGCGATTTTCCGTGGTCCAGAAAGACTGGCACAGGGAAATCCCCATCTGGCGGAAGCACCCCTTCCACAGTAAGCGGAGAAAAGACCAGTAACACTACATCCATGGATACATCATTCCAGGGAGCAATGTCTGTTTATGGAAACACTTACACCAGCTTCTCTGGCCATGATATGGTTTGCACGATCGACATGCCCATGCCCGACGGCAGCAACATCATAAAAGTAATTGGCGCTCTGCAGACCCTCACCTACTCTATCCATGACGAAAAATTCCCTATTCGTTGCGTTGGAGATATGAATGCTAAGGGCTACGTTTTCGGGCCGAGAACTATCGCCGGCACCCTTATCTTTAGTGTATTCGACAAACACTGGGCGCTCAAGATAATGGATGAATACCTGGCCAACAAAGGAGTATCTGCTCATTTCCTGGCTGACGAACTGCCTCCGTTCAATATCACCATCAGCTGTGCTAATGAATATGGCCATGATGCAAGACTGGCTCTTTACGGCATCACACTTGTCAATGAAGGACAGGTCATGAGCATTCATGATGTTTATACCGAAAACACCTACGACTTCTTCGCTTTGGATGTTGACTACCTATCAGATGTCACCACCAAAAGCGCAAGCTCTGTGAAGAATAAAAAGAACCTCCCAGAGATTGATGACTCCAAGAAGGCCAAGCCCAAAGTCATAGTCCTCGGTGATGCAACTGCGGAAAAAGAACGGCAGCGTATTGACGGCCTGGTAAAGGACGTTGGCAGCAGCACAGACCCTGATAAGCCAGTTAATCGTGATTCCAAATACTATGTCAACACCCCAAAAGAAATCATGTACTCCGAGATTGAGGATTCAAAGAATAAGACCGATGACGAAATCCTCAACAAGTACAATAAAGGGGCTATTAATGAGCAGGAATTCCACCGGCTCCGCAAAAAGAATCAGGAAAACTTTGAGAAGCGCATGAAAGATGCCGAGCATTGGTATTCGAACCAGGAGAAAGCACCTGATTATAACAAAGTCTCACCTGATGATTCTGAGGCAGTAAGAAAGGCCAAGGAAGCTGCTCAAGCTAAAAGTGAAAAAGGATGATATGAATGCACCTACACCCCATTTGTTTTATACGACAATGGAATCACAGCATTCAGATGCACATAAACTCCTTTAATGCCGGCCACAATACATTGTGCTGGCAAAGAGATGGCGGCGACATCATTAATGAGGCCACTATCGAAGATTCTCATGTCACCCTCGATTGTTTTGAGAATGAAGGAGTCTATTGTTTCTGGACAGTCTCTCCGTCGGGAGTAGAATCCCGGCGGATGAGAGTCTATATCCGCTGTGAAACTCCAAAACAAATTATAGACAGAGTTTTAGGCTACACCGACCTTGACCGCAAGTCTAAGTGGGCCGTTAAAATTCTCACCAAGCTTTATCAAGATTTTGGCGGCAAGCCTTCTGTCCCGTTGGTTCATTACCTCCGCGATGCTATGGATAGTGTCGAGGATATTGCTGACTATGAAAAAGAATGGTTCTTCAAGTTCATAGCTATGGCTGAGCGATTTACCAACACGCTCAATATTGCTATGAATAGCAGTATGATGACCTTTCCAGTCCTTACATACTCCGGCTGCATCCAGCTGGCGGTCAAAAAAGAGATTAGCCATATCAGACGCTGGAAAGTTGAAGGCCAAAACCTTAACTATATGCCTTCTATCTACAAGGACACACTTGATAGCACAAAGCCCACGCTAATTCATTTCCCTGAGTCCACACTTGGACATATTGTTCCGATCGGCGCAGGTGATGAAAATAATTGGCTCAACTATTTCATTCACTACCAGTTTGATGAGGACTATATGGCTCAATTCTGGAAGGAAACAGCTGAAGCATTGGATAAGGTAAGCCAGGTTCTCGACGACGATATCGAATTAACCGTACACGGCCTAGAATTGACGCACGAAGATAAGCAGAAT
>OMSH01000084.1 GCA_900313715.1 uncultured Prevotellaceae bacterium | reverse complement strand
CGCTCCTCAATATCAATGCCAGCGTCATTTTGAACAATTTGATGGCTATCCAGCAACTCATTATTCTCATCGTAGATGTTGTACACATTGTCAGCCAACGTCAGATAGTTTCCATTGCTCAGTCTGAGTTTGTCTTTGCCTTTATGGCCATCGATAGTTTCGTTATAACGTGAGTATGAGTAATTGTCTAGAACAAAACCAGCACTTTCTCCACCAGCTAAGTCGTAAAGAGTCTTCAAGAACACGTCATGGTTGTAGCCTCCTGTACTCCATTCTGTGGTCATTAGAATGACATTATAGTCCTTTAGGCGCAGTTCCCTTTGCTTATCTTCGTCTTTCTTTGGCCAGTCATTATGATGTCGCCAATAGTACTTACCATAGTTGTTATAACGGCCATCCCTATTAGTACGCATCGAATCGTATTTGATAATGTAGTACTTTAGCGGATACTCTTTGGTCTCTTGTAGATAGACCGCAACCAATTCATTCAAGTAATCATCATCAAACGTTTCTCTTCGCGATAAAAGTTGCTGCAACACATCACATAAACTGTCTTCCAAGCGGACAGGACTGAATAATTCCTGCCACATGCGATCCTTCACGTTTCTATTTACAACGAAATCGCCAATTCCTATTTGATAGCGCCAAGCGTCCTTCTCAAAATAATCGCCTGTGGCGAGCAACGCCTTATTGACACTATGGTGGTTGCAATTGAATAAGCTATAGAAACGGTCACACCAATCTACATGTTCCAATCCTACCGCCTTGATGTAACCATATAGATATGGATGGTCTTCGAGACGGAACAATGTCTCTGCCATTTCTGGATGATCCTGAGTCCATTGCAGTTTCAGACGCTCTTCATCCATCTGCTTCGACTGGAATCTAGCCCTTCCTTCGTCCACTTGCTCCACAATACCCATAAGAATAATCTTATTGACTTGGGACAGCAATTCTTTCATGAAGTCAGAACGCAATGTGTTGACAGAATTGTTTACTAGGTTATTGACAATACGCAGTCTTCGACGGAAATCAGCATCAGATATTTCTGGGTACTCCAACTTTAGAATGAAGCAATACAATAGGATAAACCTTCCCAATGGGAACTGAGGTCGCTTACCAATAATAACACCATAATGTGCGCAACAATCCCAAAATAAATTAGGCTGTTTTTCAATCTTCGTTTTATTGGGCTGATACTCTGCAACAGAGAAGTAATCATTGAAAAACGCATCAATGTTGGGAATAGTAGTCCATATATCGAACAGGCTTTCCAGTTTCTTTATATTATCCAAAGCCTTGGGGTTGGCCTTTGAAAATTGACTTTCGATGATGTCAAACTCATCCTTTATCTCAGCCTCATTATTTTGATAACTTATAAGGTCGCTTACAAAATGGATATAGCGTAAGAACTCATCATCAGTAACAGTATCTGACTGATGATTACCGGTTTCACTATTTCTATAGGGCCATAACAAGTCTGACCATTCCCTATCTATCTTCCTAATGATTCTTTTTGCAGTTTTCTCGTCCACTTCCTTCATCTGCAATTCCAGCTCTGCTTTGAAGTGTTCAAAATTGGTGAGGGGCTTGCCGCGTGAATTCATTTTGATATAAAGTTCATCTGTCATATTTATATCATTCTCACCCATTCCTAACGGTAAGAAATAGAACGTGATAGCATCACTCATCAAATGAGGCCAAAGCCCTTCTGTGTCCTTGAATAGAGAATGGATAGCGTCAAGCATCACCAGCATAGACTTGACAGTAGGGTCAGATTCCCATTCCAACAGGAACCATGCTTCATCTTGAATTTGTTTTGATAGATTATCCTGTGTAAAGTCTGGTACATACCTCATTAGATGTTGGCAGAATTCACGGCTGCTAACACGAGTCTCATAAGTAAATCCTTGCAGAAAGCTCAACTCGTCTTCCGAAACGCCCTCATGGCGAGCAATATAATAATGTAAAAGGAACAAGGTGGTCAGACGCTGCTGGCCGTCAAGTGGAATCAGTTGTCCATTTTCAACACTACCATAGATAAAGTCGAGTGTGGTATGCTTACCATTCACAAGTGCATCGAAAAGGACTTGCAGGAATCGACTTCTTATTCTGTTGACTTCTGCTGTTGTGCGACCTTGTGCATAGTCACGCTGAACGATAGGGATGGTAATTCCCTTCACTTCTATCTCGTCTTCCTTACAGTTAAAAATACTGCGGAAGTTATTTGCTTTGTTCACTACCATAGCCTATGGGTTCTTTCAAATAATCTTTCAACACTTCGTTCATCTTGGCAACATAAGCCTCACGATCTTTCTGTCCCCAGAAATTGAGACTGATGCTGTTTTGCATATCAGAAGAATAGTACTTCATAAATACCATTTTAGTGCAATAGGGGATAAATTGACCATTGGCATCCATTTTCCTAATCATCCTACACTTTGCATCAAAGAGGGCATTGCTGAGTGCAGCGTTCTTCGAACATTGCAGCAGGGCCATGTTCGAGATAGAATGCACATATTCTGTGTCACCCTGTTCTGAGAAGAGTGTAGTAATCTTGTCTGCCAGTTCGTTAAATTTAACGTCAGTAAGACGTTCATTGTCTATTGCTTCATTCATTTCGACCAACAAGTTCTCTGTTCCATCCAACTTTTTGACAGAGTCAATGTGTAATCTCAGCCATTCCTTCCATTTCTCCTGAGTATTGAGTTTCAGCGAGTGTTGGGCATGAATATGCTCAAGGCTCCATGACTCGTTATTAAACTCCTTGAAAGGAAATCTTGCTCCTGATCCGTTTTGCTGCAATGAAATAACATTGAACAGCAATAGGATATTGGTGATGATACCAGAATCGTTGTTATAGTTCAATTCACTATAAGGTTTGTTGCTGTCGATACTTTGGCGAATCTTTTCATCGAGGAGGGTATCCATTGCCGATTTCTTCAGCTCCTTTGTATCATTCATCAGGACGTCTATTGTAGAGGTACCAGTCGCTATGAGATAGCCTATCTTATGGTACAACCTATCATTCTTAAACCATTCCTTCAATCGATAATAATAGCGTAGAATCTCGTCCCACAAATCAAGAAGTTTTTCTCTTTGCTTATTGAAATGCAGGAAGGTAAAAAACTGATCACGTTCATCATCGTCCTTTCCTGCCATAAAGTCGAAGAGCAGTTCTATCCTTGTGGCATAGGTCTCTGCCTTTTTTTTGGTCAGGAAATACCACAAGTCCTCATCATGCATCTCACGTTCTATGGTATCCCACTGCAAAGCAATCTCCATCTGTTTGCTTTTCGTTACTTGTTCTGACTTGCACAGGAACAGCGCTTTCACAAGCTCTGCATTTGTCAAAGGTATGCGACCAATGTTCAGACGAGTGAAAAGCGAAATGGCATCAGCCTCAGAACCAGATTTCATCTCATACCAAATGACCTTAACATTGTTATCAAAGAATTCTGATAACTTTCCTGCAACATGTAGAGGTTTCTTCCCTCTATCTATAGCGAACCATTTTTCTACAGTTTTGTATGCCTGATGGATAAAAAAGAAATCAATGTTGGAATTTGCAAT
>OMSH01000281.1 GCA_900313715.1 uncultured Prevotellaceae bacterium | reverse complement strand
TTATTATCACAATTATAATAAGTAAGATAGATTATACTATCAGTTTTGATTTTGTAATGAACTGAATGATGTTTTCTATCTCAGGAGAATTCTCAATCTCATTCTTGATACGAATGGCCGCATCCTGTGCACTGATGTTGGCATGGTAGAGAATGAGGTAAGCGTTCATGATATGACGTACGGTAAGTTCGTCAAACTTCATGAATGTGTTCTTCTCTAAAATTACAGAGTTTACACCATGATAAGCAGCGGGGTTGCCCTTCACAACAATATATGGAGGTACATCCTTGCGCAGACGGGTACCAGAGAGGATAAGTGTCCACTGGCCAATGTGTACATTCTCGTAAAGGATGACAGCATTGCTTAATACGTTAAAGCTTTCAATAACACAGTTGCCGCCGATGATGACTTTCAGTCCTACCATTACATAATCTTTCAATACAGCTCCATGACAGATATGTACCCCGTCCATCAAGTGGCAGTTGCTACCAATGCGAGTGGCATGTCCGGCATTCGTTGCTCGGGCAATCACCACGTTCTCACGGATATCGTTGTCATCGCCGATAATCAGTTCTGATTTATCACCTTTATACTTCAGATCCTGAGGATCGGAACCTAAGACTGCACCTTGGTGCACCTTGTTGCGGTTGCCCATACGGGTACCGTCCAGTATCGTTGCGTGCGCGTAGATGTAGCAATCATCACCTATCACTACATCGTCCGCTATATATGCGAAAGGCTCTACGGTGACGTTCTTGCCCAGTTTCGCACCTTTTCCTATATAAGCTAATTCACTAATCATAGATATTAATGATTAATTATCAATTATTAATTATTCTTTTCCACCACCCAGAGCTGTATAAAGACTGATAACAGCTTGCATACGGTCGTAGGTATCTGTTACTTCAGACAGCTGAGCTGTCAAGTAAGACTGTTGGGCAGTTAGTACTTCCAAATATGAGGCAGTTCCCAACTCGAACAGGTCAGTTGTGAATTCTGATGCCTTTCTTGCAGATTCCACCTGCTCCTTGCGAGACACAGATTTCTCAGTGCTTATCTGGTACTTATAGAGGGCATTGCTCACTTCGTTGCCAGCTTTCAGCAAAGTGGTTTGGAAGGTTAGCTTTGCCTTTTCTTCGTTGGCCTTAGCAGCCTTGAGACCCGCAATCAACTTGCCTTTTGCAAACAATGGCTGGGTAATACTTGCCATCAAGGTAGTCATAAATTTGCCTGGATTGACTATCTGACCCAAATTGTTGGTCCACGCCTCCTGACCAGAGATATTAAGCTGAGGATAGAAAGCAGCACGAGCGCTGTTAGTGTCATAGTAGCAAGCTGCTAATGACATCTCAGCTGCCTTTACATCTGGGCGATTGGAAAGCATCTGCACGGGTACACCTGTTTCAAAGTTAGTAGGCAACTGCTGAGCTCCGAATGTGGTACGTGGAATCTCTTGACCAGGCACATTCAGTATCAGGCACAGAGAGTTCTCTGTTTCTCGGATTGTCTGTTTGATGGCAGGAAGTGATGCCATTACCTGAGCATAGGCTGCCCGGCTTTGCTCAAGGGCAGCACCGTTAGCCAAGCCTGCTTCTTGAAAAGCTTCTATGGTTTCGACGCTTCGCTTTAAAAGGTCTGCTGTTTCTTTACTGATTTCAAACTGGCGGTCGAGCATTAAAAGGGTGTAATACAAGTTAGCTACAGCTGATATGATGTTGGCTTTCACAGCCTGCTCGTAGTACTGAGCCTGCTCATATGTTACCTTTGCCTTGCGATTGGGGTTCAACAATTGTCCGAAGAGGTCAACTTGCCATGAAGCAGCCACAGGTACGGAGTAGGTCCATGCGGAGGTGTGCATAGCATAGTTGAAGGTACCTTGTGGTGATAAAGAGAGACTGGGAAGATATGCCAGGCGTGCTGCAGTCAGTGATGCGTGTGCCTGCTCAACTGTCAGCTGTGCACTGCGAATGTCGGCATTATTTTCTAAAGCCTGTTCAATGATGGCTTGTAACTGAGTGTCGGTAAACACATCACGCCAAGGCAAATCACCAAAAGTTGTACCAGCAATGGCATTCAGCGTATCGGCATCCGACAGGGGATCGCGATATAAGCCATCAGTCACAAGGTCTTCAGGTCTTTCATAAGCTTTGTAGATGCGGCAGCTGCTCATCATTACTGCCACGCCTACCATACATATAATAATACTTTTCTTCATAGATAGTCCTTATTTAGTATATTGTGCAATCTCAGGAGTAGCATCAGAGTTGTCGATGTCAGACCATTCAATTGGCTTCACTTTCTCCTGCAAGTGCTGGAATACCACAAACAACATCGGCACAAAGAAAATCTGCAGAATCATACCGATCAACATACCGCCTACAGCTGCGGCACCTAATGTGCGGTTACCATGTGCTCCAACACCGAATGCGAACATCAGTGGCAACAGACCTACAATCATGGCGAGTGAAGTCATCAAGATAGGACGCAGACGGGCTGCAGCGCCTAATACGGCAGCCTTTGATAAGCTCATTCCTTGCTTTCTGCGGTCGAGGGCAAACTCCACAATCAAGATAGCATTCTTTGCCAGCAGACCCATCAGCATGATCAACGCGATTTGCATGTAGATGTCGTTGGACATAGAACCCATGATCATCTGTAAGATAGAGAACGAACCGATAGCACTCATGATGTTGACGAAGATGAAGCTACCCATCAAACCGAATGGAATTGATAGTAACACAGCCAAGGGCAGGATGTAGCTCTCGTACTGCGCACTCAGCAACAAATATACGAATACGAAGCAGAGCAGGAAAATGATGGCGGTAGTACTACCGCTGGTTTCTGCCTCCTCACGTGCCAAACCACCTAACTCATATCCGAAGCCAGGAGGTAACGTCTCTGCTACCTCAGCGATGGCGTTCAAAGCCTCACCTGTGGTATAACCAGCAGCAGGAGACACCATAACGGTCATTGCTGTGTACATATTGAAACGGTTGATGACATCGGGACCATATACTTTCTTCATGGTGAAGAACTGGCTGATAGGAGCCATCTCACCTGCATTGTTCTTGATCTTGATGTTCTTCAGTGATTCTATGTCTTTTGTGGCCTCAGGGTCAGCCTGCACCATTACACGATACATGCGGCCAAAACGGTTGAAGTTTGAGGCGTACAGACCACCATAGTAACCCTGCATAGCAGTCAGTATGGTTGATGGGCTCACACCCGCACGCTTACATGCAGCAGCGTCAATATCCATTTCGTATTGGGGGAAGCTTGGGCTGAAGGTAGTACGTGCAGAGTTAACCTCGGGACGAGTTTCCAAAGCGGCATTGTATTCGTTCACTACTTGGAAGAAATTGTCGAGCGAACCACCAGTCTTATCCTGCATGTAAAGCTGGATATCGCTTGACATAGAGTAACCCTGAATCATAGGTGGCTGGAAGAATAGTACCTGTGCCTCAGGTATAATCTTCTGAGCACGCATATATAGGGTAATAAATACAAGTTGTGAGTTCTGCATCAGTCCGCGCTCTTCGAAGTCCTTCAACTTGATGATGAAGGTACCGTATGACGGACCGCTACCGCCTGTCAAGCTGAAACCAGAAATCATGGTTCGGCTCTGAACAGCAGGTTCTGCAGCGATGAGACTATCAACGCGTAGCATGATTTCAATAGCACGCTCTTGTGAAGTACCTGCTGGTAAAGTTACTGTACCCATCAATGTACCAGTATCTTCATTCGGTACCATACCCGTCGGGGTGGTCTGCATCAACAGAACCAAAGCAACGATAGATGCTATTACAATACCCCATGAGAGTTTCTTGTGCTCAATGAAGAAGGTCACATTCTTCTTGTATTTCTCAAGCGTTTTGTCATACCAGCGATTGAAACCACGATGAAATTTCTCTACGCGACTTGGTTCTTTCTCTTCCTTGTCCTCTTTGTTGTGGGGTTTCAAGAAGATAGCACAAAGCGCAGGACTCAATGTCAATGCGTTGATGGCAGAGAAACCGATGGCGATGGCCATGGTCAGACCAAACTGCTGATAGAACGCACCCGCCGTACCGCTCATGAAACTCACAGGGATGAACACTGACATCATGACCAAGGTAATGGATACAATGGCACTGGCCAATTCGCGCATGGCGTCTATACTCGCTTGCTTGGCAGAAGTATAGCCTTGGTCAAGTTTGGCATGTACACCCTCCACCACCACAATTGCGTCATCGACTACAATCGCAATGGCGAGCACCAATGCCGAAAGTGTCAACAGGTTCAAGCTGAAGCCAATGACATACAACAGGAAGAAAGTACCAATCAATGCTACTGGGATAGCAATAGCAGGAATCAGTGTAGAACGGAAATCCTGCAAGAAGATATATACCACAATGAACACCAGGATGAACGCCTCAATCAAGGTCTTGATTACCTCATAGATAGAAGCAAACAAGAATTCGTTCACACTCTGTGCAATATTGATTTTCAAACCAGCAGGCAGACGGCCTTCATAGCTGGCCAATGCATTTTCAATGCCTTCTACTGCTTCTGTCGCGTTTGAACCAGGCAACTGCATGGCAATGGCAGTCACTGCCTTGTGTCCATTCACACGGTTGAAGAAAGAGTAGGTCATACGCCCTAACTCTACACGAGCCACATCTTTAATACGTAACAAGCTGCCATCACTCAGTGATTTCAATACGATGTCCTCAAACTCCTCAGGTGTCTGCAGACGACCCTTGTAACGGATAGTGTATTGGTAAGTCTGGTTACCTTGTAAGCCAAATTGTCCTGGAGCAGCCTCGACATTCTGTTCTGCCAATGCAGCAGTGATATCGCTAGGCATCAGTCCATATTGAGCCATCACGTCAGGCTTCAGCCAAATACGCATTGAGTAGTCGACACCCATTACCTGGGTATCACCAACACCCTTGATACGCTGTATCTCCGGTAAGATGTTGATAGATGCATAGTTCTCAATAAATTCTGTAGTATGGGTATCGCTCTCATCATAAAGAGAGAAGATAAGCAACATAGAGGTCTGTCGCTTCATGGTCATGATACCCACACGTGTAACTTCAGCAGGCATCAAGCCCTGTGCCATAGACACACGGTTTTGCACGTGAATAGCGGCCATATCCGGGTCGGTACCTTGCTTAAAAGTAATAGTAATTTGTGCCGTGCCACTATTGGAAGCGGATGAACTCATGTACATCATGTTCTCCACGCCGTTGATCTGGTTCTCCAACGGAGCTACCACAGAGTTTAATACCGTCTGTGCATTTGCGCCAGGGTAAGTGGTATATACCATAATGGTAGGCGGAGCGATGTTCGGGTACTGGGTAATAGGCAATTGGGTGAGTCCAATGAAACCCAATATCACGATCAGGATAGAGATCACTGTACTGAGAACCGGCCTATTTATAAATTTGTCTAAATTCATATTTAATTAAGAATTGATAAGATAATTGAGAATTAAAAGCACATTACTGCAATTATCCATTATTATTGCATAGCACTCTGCAGATTGCCTTCCTTCTGGTCTTTCAGATTCTGCTGGTAGATTTCTTCCTTTTCAGCCGAAGTAATAGGTTGAATGGTAGCACCATCGCGCAGGGTTTGGATGCCTTCTGTGGCAATCTTATCGCCAGCCTTCAAGCCACCTAATACCACGAAGTTCTTGCCGTCGGCTACCGGATGAACATCAATTTCGGTAGTCTTCACTGTATTGTCCGATTGCAGCAGATATACGAAACGCTTGTCTTGTACCTCGAATGTTGCACTCTGTGGAACCAGAATTATGTTCTCAAAATCGTTGGGGAATACCACGTTGACAGTAGAACCACGACGCAGCACCTTCTTGGGGTTAGGGAAAAGGGCACGCAAGTTTACAGAACCAGTCGTCATGTCGATATCGCCGCTGATGGTCTCCACATGTCCTTTCTCTTCGTAGAAAGAGCCGTCAATCAACTGGAGACGTACCTCGGGGAAACTCTTGAGAATATCTTCCGCACCATTGCTTTCGGTCATCTGCAGCAGTTCACGCTCTGTCATGCTAAAGTAAGCATACATGTTGCTCAGATCACTTACTGTAGTCAGAGGCTGTGCTGATGAAGGACTTACCAGACTACCCAAACGGTAAGGAATCTGACCAACCACACCGTCTGTAGGACTGGTTACGGTCGTATATTGTAAGTTTTTCTGTGCATTCGCCAGCGCAGCTTCAGCCTGAGCCAAACCTGCTTTAGCACTTGCCAACTGGTTCTCCTGCATCTGCAGGTCGTAGTTGCTGGTGATATTTTTCTCATTTAATCGTCTGCGGTTTTCAACAGTCAGCTGTTGGGTAGCCACAGTAGCCTTGGCACTCTCAACGGCAGCCTTAGCTTGGTTCACAGCTGCCTGATACTGGGTCTGGTCGATGGTGAACAGCACTTGTCCGCGTCTTACAAAAGAACCTTCATCTACATGCAGCTGAGTAATGAATCCGCTTACCATAGGACGAATGTCAACGTCTTGTTTTCCTTTGATGGTAGCAGGATAAGAGTTTGTCAAGTGAGAGGATGTAGTGCTCAATGTCATCACAGTAATTTTAGGCGCATTGCCACCTGCCTGTGAACTGCCTCCACTTCCGCAGCTGCTCAGCAAAGCTATACAGCTGGCAGCTAATAAAATTAATCTACTCTTCATAAACTAATGTTAACGTATTGTTTAGTTATTATAATGTCCAAAGTCTATACGGAACTTTTTAAGTTCCACCATAATTAATGAAGTTGCAAAGTTACTCAATTTATCCTTTATGGCAATGACTTTAATCTTATTTTACTTATTTTTCCACCTTTTAGAGTATTTTTTGCTCCAGATGGAACAATAATTCAGCAAGAACCTTTATTTTTGCACCATGTTATATTTCAACTACAAATATGCAATCCGTTTGTTGAGGCGTGGCGCACTACCTTTGACGGCAGTGGCAGTGTTTCTTTATTCATGTGCCAGTGTGGGTACATTGGGAGGTGGCGACTACGACGAGACCCCTCCAAAGTTTCTCAAAGGCAAACCCATGCCCAATGAACTGAACGCATCTCAAAAGCGTATCACCATCGAGTTTGATGAATACATCAAGTTAGATAAGCCTCAAGAGAAGATTGTCATTTCTCCTCCCCAGGTACAACAGGCGAATGTGCGCGCCAATGGCAAGAAAGTCTTGATTGACCTACAAGATACCCTTATTTCCAATACCACATACACCATCGATTTTGGTGATGCTATCCAAGATAACAACGAAGGCAATCCATTGGAGAACTTCGTCTATACTTTCTCTACTGGCGAACGTCTTGATACGATGGAGGTGTCTGGTACCGTACTCAATGCAATGAATCTGGAACCTGTCAAAGGAATGATGGTAGGTTTACATGCCGATTTGGCCGACTCTGCTTTCACTTCCAAACCTTTTGACCGTGTAGGACGCACTGACAGTCGCGGGCGGTTTACCATCAAGGGTGTGGCTCCTGGCGAATACCATATCTTTGGTTTGCAGGAAAATGACCAGAATTACTTTTATTCCCAACCTACTGAGATGGTGGCGTTTGATGACTCTTTGGTAATTCCTACCTTCGACTTACGCATGCGTCAGGATACCACATGGATTGACTCATTGGTCATTGATACCATTGTTGAGCGCCAATACACACATTATCTTCCTGACAAACTGATATTAAAAGCGTTCGTGAACAACAAGAAAGAACAGCGCTTATCAAGGTCAGAGCGTACCACCAAGAAAGATTTCACCTTGTTTTTTACTGCACCTGCCGATACATTCCCCACTATTAGAGGTATAAACTTCGATGAAAAGGACGCTTTTGTAATTGAGCGACTTACCGATCGTATAGATACCCTTAAGTATTGGATCAGGGATTCGCTAATTTTTCAGCTTGATACCCTCCAGCTGGAGGTCACTTACCTTTATACCGATTCTCTGAAAGAGTTGGTGCCTCGTACAGATACCTTACGTTTGGCTTCAAAAGAGAAGCCAAAGAGCGACAGAGAGTTGCAGAAAGCGAAAGAAGAAAAGGAAAAAGCGGAGAAACGGCGCCGAGAACGAGGTGATACGCTCGATGTGGAACCCAAGATTGAATTCTTGTCCGTAGATATTTATGCGCCATCGAGTATTGATGTATATGACTACCTTACCCTCACCTTCCCGGAACCTGTGGCCATCCTTGATTCTGCGGCTTTTCATCTTTTGCATAAGGTTGACACCTTGTGGCATAATGTTCCTTTCGAGCTTCAGCCTGATAGCTTCAACATTAGGGTTTTCAATATCTATGCCGACTGGAAGCCGGGAGAAAGTTATTCGCTCCAGGTGGACAGTGCCGCAGTATTTGGCATCTATGGGCGTTATATTGATAAACAGAAGAAGGACTTCAATGTGAAGACCCTCGATAGTTATGGTCAGGTGTTCTTTAATATCAGTGGTGCTAATGAGGGTGATTTTGTTGAGCTTTTAGATACAAAAGATGCAGCAGTACGTACCGAGAATGTGGTGAATGGCAGAGCCGATTTCTACTATCTTACTCCAGGCAAGTATGCTGCCCGTTTGGTAAGGGATGTCAACCGCAACGGGAAATGGGATACAGGTGACTATGCGCAGCATCTACAGCCCGAGGAGGTGTTCTACTATCCGCAGATGATTGAGTTTAAGGCCAACTTCGACGTGTTGCAGGATTGGGATCTTAACGCCAAGTCGCTCGACCTTCAGAAGCCTGAAGAGATAAAGAAACAGAAACCCGAACAGCAACAGCGGAACAATAACCGTAACAGGAACAATAGCAACAACCGAAATGGCAGCAGAAGATGAAGAAATGTATTATCATAATATTATTAATGGCATTATCGCCTTTAAACTTGCAGGCACAGTTGTGTGAAGTGAATAATACAGCTTTCAAGTCAGGTGAGAGTGTGCAATATGACCTTTATTTTGATTGGGGTATCATCTGGAAGAAGGTGGGACGCGCTTCATTGACCACAGAGATGGCAACCTACCAAAACAAGCCAGCATACGATATCCGTCTCATGGCCATTGGTAGCAAGGAAGCCGATTTGCTGATGAAATTACGTGATACCCTGCAAGTCTATATGTCTGAACGTTTGGAACCCCTCTACTACAAGAAAGCGGCAGAGGAGGGCAGTTACTATAGTGTGGACGAGGCTTGGTATAGTCGTGAAAATGGTGTAAGCAAAGTACACCAGCGTCGTACCCGTCCGGGAGTAGCAGATTATACTCCTTTAGTGAGTGATGTTGAGGACAGCCGTTGCGTTTACGATATGCTGAGCATCATTGCCCGTGCCCGTAATTTCTCTGCTGAACATTTCAGTGAAGGACACAAAACCACCCTGCCTTTGGCCACAGGTCGTACGGTGGATGATGAAACCCTAACATGCTTGGGCGATGCCATTATTAAGGCGAAGGACGGACATAAATATGCTTGCAAGGGCTTTTCTCTTTATGCAGTCACAAAAGAAGGTGATAAGAAAGAAATCCTTCGCTTTTACATCACTGACGATGCCAATCGTCTTCCTGTCCGCATTGATATTAACCTCAAGATTGGTTCTGCCAAAGCATATCTGAAGGAAGTAAAGGGTAATGCCCATCCATTGAAGCCTGTAAAATAACATCAGGTATCTACAACAAAAAGTGAACAAACGAATAGAAGAACAATAAAAACTTAGGTGAGTTTCAAAATTATTTCTTATCTTTGTTCCCGAATGTAGATTTAGCAATGGATATTTTATGCTTGCTTGGTGGATTGATGTTGATTCTGTTGGGAGCTAATTACCTGACAGACGGAGCATCGTCACTCGCTAAGAAACTTAAAGTATCTGATTTGGTGATAGGTTTGACCGTAGTGGCCTTTGGCACGTCGGCTCCAGAATTGGCGGTGTCTATTTCATCTGCCCTAAAGGGTAGCGCTGATATCTCTATTGGTAATGTTGTGGGTAGCAATATATTTAATACACTGATGATTGTTGGCTGTACAGCTTTCTTTGCTCCCATCATTCTTACCAAGAACACGTTGCTCAAGGAAATTCCCCTTTGCATTCTTGCATCCATAGCATTGCTTGCTATTTGCAATGATAGAATGCTCGATAATCAACATGCAGACATAGTTGGTCGTGCAGATGGCATTTTGTTATTGCTGCTCTTCACCATCTTCATGGTTTATACTTTTTCCATCGCCAAACAAAGCGTCAACGAGGAGGTAGAAACTGTGAAGCAGATTCCATTGTGGTTGTCCTTTATATATATAATAGGTGGGCTGGCTGCTTTGGTGTTCGGAGGTAATATTTTTGTTGATGGAGCTACCGGCATTGCCCGCAGTTTAGGTGTCAGCGAGTCTGTCATTGGTTTGACGCTGGTGGCTGGTGGTACTTCATTGCCAGAGTTAGCTACATCGGTGGTAGCTGCCTTGAAAAAGAACCCAGAAATGGCGATTGGCAATGTGGTAGGCAGCAACCTGTTCAATATCTTCCTGGTGCTGGGTGTATCAGCTTCCATTTCTCCGTTACATTTGATAGGTATCAGCAACTTCGACCTTGGTTCGTTGGTGTTGGCATGCATCTTATTGTGGTTTTTTGGCGTTTTCTACAAAACGCGTACCATTACCCGCATCGAAGGAACCGTGTTGGTGGTATGTTATGTGGCTTATACCATCTTATTGATAATAATGAGTTAAAGAATTATGATAGAGATAAAGAAAGTTGAGACAAAGAGTGAGTTAAAGCAATTCATCCGCTTCAACTACGAGATGTATAAGGACAACCCCTATTCTGTGCCCGACTTGTATGAAGACATGCTCAACACCTTTAATCGAGAGAAGAACGGAGCATTCGATTTTTGTGAGGCCGATTATTTTCTGGCTTACAGAGACGGAAAGCTGGTGGGACGTGTAGCTGCTATCATCAATCACAAGGCCAACCAGACTTGGAATACCAAGAATGTTCGTTTCGGATGGATAGATTTTATTGATGATCCTGAAGTTTCAAAAGCCTTGATCAATACGGTTGAACAATGGGGTAAGGAGCGTGGCATGACGCATATACAGGGGCCTTTGGGCTTTACCGACATGGATGCCGAGGGCATGTTGATAGAGGGTTTCGATCAATTAGGCACTATGGCAACCATCTATAACTACCCTTATTATCCACAACACATGGAGAAGTTGGGCTTTGCCAAGGAGGCCGACTGGATAGAGATGCAGCTGTTTATGCCTGAAGATAGTCAGGTGCCAGAGAAACATAAGCGCATTTCCGAGATGGTGATGAAACGCTACAACCTGCGCATCAAGAAATACACCTCCAGCAAGAAGATTCGTGAAGAGTACGGAGAGGCTATATTCGAATTGGTTAACGAAGCTTTTGCACCCCTCTATGGTTACTCTGCTCTTTCACCCCGTCAGATAAAACAATATATCGATATGTATCTGCCCATTGTTGATCTGCGCATGATAACCTTGATAGTGGATGAAAATGATCAGTTAGTGGGCGCTGGACTTTCAATGCCTTCTCTATCAAGAGCATTACAGAAGGCTAAGGGCAAGCTTTTCCCCTTTGGCTGGTACCATCTGGCCAAGGTGTTATATTTGCACAAGTATGGCGATTGTCTTGATTTGTTGTTGGTAGCGGTGAAACCAGAATATCAAAATAAAGGCGTGAATGCGCTGTTGTTCTACGACTTGATTCCTGCCTATGCCAAGTTGGGCTTCAAATATGCAGAGAGCAATGTGGAGTTGGAAACTAACGATAAGGTACAGGCACAATGGAGCTATTTCGAGCATAAGGTGCATAAACGCAGAAGATCGTTTATCAAGGAACTTGGATATTGAGCTTCGCTCCAATTTTGTCGCAACTCGGCACAACTCAGGTTAACCTGGATATGTCATTGCTGCTCCAAAAATTGATAATTATTTTTTATGAATAAGGAATCGGATAATACTATGAAGGACAATGAACAATTGGCATCGTCTAATTCTCAATACTCAATACCCAGTACTCAAGCACCTGTAGAATATACAGACGATAACATCCGCCATTTGGATGACATGGATCATATCCGTATGCGTTCGGGTATGTATATCGGTCGCCTTGGTGATGGTTCGCAGTCTGACGATGGTATCTATGTCTTACTGAAAGAAACCGTTGACAATAGTATTGATGAGTTCAAGATGGGAGCAGGCAACCGTATTGAAGTTACCATTGAGGACAACCTTCGTGTGAGTGTGCGCGACTACGGTCGAGGCATTCCCCAAGGAAAGATGGTAGATGCCGTGAGCAAGCTGAATACGGGTGGCAAGTATGACAGTAAGGCATTCAAGAAAAGTGTGGGACTTAATGGTGTAGGTCTGAAGGCTGTCAATGCCCTCAGTACCCACTTTGAGGTACGCAGTTTTCGCGATGGAATGGTGCGAATAGCCAAGTTCGAATGTGGCAAACTCGTGAGCGATGTCACTGAGCCTACTACCGAACCTACTGGTACCTATATCTATTTCGAGCCTGACAACACCCTCTTCACCGGCTATACCTATCATAATGACACAGTAGAGAACCTGCTCAAGAACTATACTTATCTGAATACAGGACTTTCCATCATATATAACGGTCAGAAGATTCTCTCTCGTCACGGTCTGGAAGACCTGCTGAAAGACAATATGACGATGGATGGCCTGTATGACATCGTCCACTTGAAGGGTACTGACATCGAACTGGCTTTTACCCACACTAACCAGTATGGTGAGGAGTATTACTCTTTCGTTAACGGTCAGCACACTACCCAGGGTGGAACCCACCAGAGTGCATTGAAGGAGCATCTGGCGCGCACCATCAAAGAATTTTACAACAAGAACTTTGAATACAGCGACATCCGTAACGGATTGGTAGCTGCCATTGCCATCAACGTTGAAGAGCCTCAGTTCGAAGGACAAACCAAGACCAAACTTGGTTCTACACTGATGGAGCCAGATGGTGTGACCATCAACAAATATATAGCCGACTTCGTGAAGCTGGAGGTAGATAACTACCTGCACAAGAACCCGCTGATGACCGAAGCTATGCTGCAGAAAATACAGGCTTCTGAGAAGGAACGCAAGGCCATTGCCGGTGTTACCAAACTGGCGCGCGAGCGTGCCAAGAAAGCCAATCTCCACAACAGCAAGTTGCGCGATTGCCGTTACCACCTCAATGACGGTAAGGGAAAACCCCAGGAAGAGCAGTCTTGCATCTTCATTACTGAGGGTTTGTCGGCCAGCGGCTCTATCACCAAGAGTCGTGATGTCAATACCCAGGCGGTTTTCAGCCTGCGAGGCAAACCACTCAATTCCTACGGCCTGACTAAGAAAGTTGTTTATGAAAACGAGGAGTTCAACCTTTTGCAAGCTGCCCTCAACATTGAGGATGGTCTCGATGGCTTGAGATATAACAAGGTGATTGTGGCAACCGATGCCGATGTCGATGGCATGCATATTCGTCTGCTGATGATTACTTTCTTCCTGCAGTTCTTCCCCGACCTCATCAAGAAAGGACACGTCTATATTTTACAAACACCGTTGTTCCGCGTTCGCAACAAGAAAAAAACCACCTATTGCTATACGGAGGATGAGCGTGTGAAAGCCATCAAGAAGTTAGGCCCCAAGCCGGAAATAACCCGATTTAAGGGCTTAGGTGAGATTGACCCTGATGAGTTCAAGAATTTCATCGGCGAAGATATGCGCTTGGAGCAGGTTAACCTGCACAAAACCGATTTGGTGAAAGAATTGTTAGCCTTCTACATGGGCAAGAACACCATGGAGCGTCAGGCGTTCATCATCAACAACCTGGTGATTGAAGAAGATTTGGTAACCGAAGATTTCAATATATGAGCAAAGCATTATTTCCCGGCACCTTCGACCCTTTCACTATTGGCCATGATGCCATTGTGAAACGTACCCTTACCTTTATGGACGAGGTGGTGATAGCCATTGTCAGCAACCCTGACAAGCATGCCTTATTTCCTGTGAAGGAGAGGGTGCGTATGATCAGCGACCTATATAAGGATGAACCCCGTGTTAAGGTGTTGTCGTTTGAGGGTGCTACCCCTGATATCGCAGTAGAGGTAGGGGCTAATGCCATAGTAAGAGGTGTTCGCAGTGTGAAGGATTTTGAGTACGAGGAGAATTTAGCATTCATCTATAAGAAGATGTGCGGCATTGAAACCATATTGCTCTACACTGACCCCGAACTTGCTTGTGTCAGCTCGTCTATTGTTAGGGAGATGATAAAGTTTGGCAAGGATCCAAGCGAGTTCGTCCCGTTTAAGCTGAAAGTTAATAGTTAAAGACTGCTTGGAATGTGTGTAGGCGACATTTTTGGCCTGACGTACTGTCGCTGGCATTCCATAAGGCAATAATATAAAGATGGAAGTTATTAAGACAATGAGAAAATTACTATTCATAGGATTATTTATCACAATATCACTGGCAATCTACTCGCAAACCACTTCCCGAATGGCCATGCGCAAACTCAATATGGCAGAATATGCCATCAGCCAGCTCTATGTTGACAGCGTTGATGAAACCAGCCTTGTGGAGAGCGCCATCACCAAGATGTTGCAACAGCTCGACCCGCACTCTACTTATATCAATCCCGACGAGGTAAAAGAGATGAATGAACCCCTGCAGGGCAATTTCGACGGTATCGGTGTGCAGTTCCAGATGATGGAAGACACTTTACTGGTGATTCAGCCTGTAAGTGGCGGCCCTTCCGAGAAGGTGGGCATCCTGGCAGGTGACCGTATCATAGCCGTCAACGACTCTGCCATAGCGGGGGTGAAACTCAGCACCGAAGAAATTATGAAGAAGTTGCGTGGACCTAAGGGGACCCTCGTTGACCTGACCGTGTTGCGCCGTGAAGTGAAAGACTTGCTGCATTTTACGGTGAAACGTGACAAGATACCTCTTTATAGCCTTGATGCAGCTTATATGGTAGAACCTGGCATCGGCTATATCCGTGTCAGCCGTTTTGCGATGAACACAGGCAAGGAGTTCTTGGAGGCGATGCAGAAACTGCAGGCTAAGGGTATGGTTGACTTGATACTCGACCTGCAAGGCAATGGCGGTGGCTACCTGAATGCAGCCATTGACTTGGCTAACGAATTTTTGGGACAACGCGAATTGATTGTATATACCGAAGGGCGTTCTGAAAAACGCAGTAACTTCTTTGCCAAGGGTAATGGCCATTTTCAGCAGGGACGCCTCGTGCTGCTGGTGGATGAATATTCCGCTTCAGCATCAGAGATTTTGGCGGGAGCCATGCAGGACTGGGACAGAGCCGTCATTGTGGGTCGCCGCTCTTTTGGCAAGGGCTTGGTGCAACGTCCTATCGACTTGCCCGACGGTTCAATGATTCGTCTTACAGTGGCACGCTATTACACTCCTTCAGGGCGTAGCATCCAGAAGCCTTATACCAAATCTGCCAAAGGTGACGGTAAGGCTGTAGAGGTGGATTACGAGCAGTACCGTTCCGATCTCATTGCCCGTTACAACAATGGTGAACTGATGCATGCCGACAGTATTCACTTCCCTGATTCGCTGAAATATACTACCCAGCGCTTAGGACGTACAGTCTATGGTGGTGGCGGTATCATGCCCGATTACTTTGTGCCGATAGACACCACTTCCTACACCAATGTGCATCGCAACCTGGTGGCCAAGGGCATTGTCAATAAGGCAGCTGCTGTCTATATCGACCAACATCGCAAGGAGATGCAGCGTAAGTATAAGGGGTTCGATGCGTTCAATGCCAACTATCAGGTAGGACAGGAGGTACTGGGCATCCTCCGGCAAGAGGCCGAAAAACAGAAAGTTGAGCTGAAAGAAGATGAATACCAACGGTCACTGCCCCTTATCTGTACCCAGCTTAAGGCACTCATGGCACGCGACCTCTGGGATCTCAGCGAATACTACCAGGTTATTAATGTTACCAACGAAAGCGTGAAGCAGGCGATTCGCGTCCTCAACAACGATTACGAACGGTATTTATCTGTCAAATAGTACCTTGTTCAGCCATTTTGATGCATAAATGCTGCCCACTGCACATCCTGCACCAATCAACGCACCTGCCATCACATCTGTAGGATAATGCACCCCCTCGTGCATACGTGAGAGGCCAACGGATATGGCATATACTGCTGACGGGGCAATAACATACCATTTAGGATACCTGATGCATAACGATGTGCAAAGCGCAAAGGCTGATGCAGTATGTCCCGAAGGGAACGACGGGCTGTCCTCAAAGCTGCGTGGAATGATATAGCCCGGCCACTTCTCGTAAGGACGTGTGCGGTCAAAGATATACTTCAAGCCGAAGCCTAAAGCAAAGCCTCCCGCTACACTCATACCAATATATAACGCATCCTTTTGCAGCTTTTGGTCCTTTTTGATAAGTCCCACAATGCCTATTACAGCTGGTACCCCCAACGCCACGTAAGGCTCGGTTTTCGAGATAAATTTGCTGTAGTCATGTATAAACTGTCCGTTCCATCCGTTGATGTCGTGCAGCAGGTTCACTTCCCAGTTCTGAGCCGAAACGCAAACGCATACCACCATTAATGTCAGTACTATGTATATTCTTTTATGCATGTCAATATCTGTTATTGTTGACTGCAAAGTTACGTAAAGTTGATGGCAGAACAAAAAAAGCTTACTGTTTTTTTATGCTGAGACGTAGTCAGTTCGGCGAAACTAAAGTTCTTGAATGCTAAAAAACATGCACACCAGGCAGCAAATAATTGCATGATGATTTGTTAATTAATTGTTTTTAACTTATTTTTGTAGCTACTTATGACGTGTTTTGTATATAGATATAGATTATAAACAATTAAAAATATTTAAAACTCAATTATTTATGTGGTTAAGTAATTCATCAGTAGGAAGGAAAGTGGTGATGAGCGTTACCGGCCTCGCCCTTATCCTGTTTCTGACATTTCACTGTGCGATGAACGTCGTTGCCTTGATTTCGCCCTCTGGCTACAACTGGATTTGCGAAATGTTGGGTGCTAACTGGTATGCGGTAGCAGCAACCATGGCACTGGCATTGTTGTTCGTCATTCATTTGGTTTATGCTTTCTGGCTCACATGGCAGAACAGAAAGGCACGTGGTAGCGAGCGTTATGCCGTGACAGATAAACCTAAGACAGTAGAGTGGGCATCGCAGAACATGTTGGCGCTTGGCATCATCGTGATTCTGGGTTTAGTGTTGCACTTGTTCAACTTCTGGAGCAAAATGATGTTGCCGGAGTTGATGCATACTGAGGATCTGCAGGTTTTGAGCAATGCTACCAATGGTATCTATCACATCATCAAGACCTTCTCTAATCCAATTTATGTGGTGCTTTATCTCATTTGGCTCTGTGCCCTGTGGTTCCACCTCACTCATGGATTCTGGAGTGCTTTACAGACTCTTGGTTGGAACAACCGTGTTTGGTTTGAGCGTTGGAGATGTATAGCTTATATCTTCAGCACCGTCGTAGTAGGTTGCTTCGCACTGGTTGTTGTCGTATTCTATGTAAAATCATTGCTGTAAGGCATTAGTACTGTTACTTAAAGCCTAAACAACTAAAACTAAAACTTAAGACTAATATTATGGTTAAAATAGATTCTAAGATTCCTGAAGGGCCAGTAGCTGAGAAATGGACCAACTATAAGGCTCATCAAAAATTGGTAAACCCTGCTAACAAGCGTCGTCTTGACATCATCGTGGTAGGTACAGGTCTGGCAGGTGCTTCTGCAGCCGCTTCTCTCGGTGAGATGGGTTTCCGCGTATTGAATTTCTGTATTCAGGATAGTCCACGCCGTGCGCACTCTATCGCTGCGCAGGGTGGTATCA
>OMSH01000088.1 GCA_900313715.1 uncultured Prevotellaceae bacterium | reverse complement strand
TTTCAGTATCTCAATGGCTCTTTGCATACGTTTCAGTGTTTCTTCCTTGCCCAACACCCATGAGATATCGAACATGTGGGGTCCCTTTCCCTCGCCTACCAATGTCAGACGGAAAGCATTCATGATATCACCCGTCTTGTAACCTTGTGCCTCAATCCACGCCATCACAACCTTTTCCTGGTTCTCAATACTGAAATCATCTATATCTTTCAGTACTGCCATCAGTTCGGTCATTTGCTTGGCTGAATCTTCCTTCCAACGCTTATTGACGGTCTTCTCGTCATATTCAGTAGGCGCTACGAAGAAATAATGACTGTTCTCCCACAGTTCTTTCACAAAGTTCACGCGGTTTTTCACCAAGCCCACAATTGTCACCACCTTGTCGAACGGAGCCTCAACGCCCTTCTTCTCTAATTCCGCCATAAACAGCTTGGCTATCTCCTCATCGCTTTTCATCAGCACATATTCATGATTGAACCATATCAGTTTCTTATAGTCGAACTTGGCACCCGCCTTGCTACAACGGTTGATATCAAAGAGCTTTATCATCTCCTCCATCGTCATAATTTCCTGATCATTGCCAGGGTTCCAGCCCAAGAGAGCCAGGAAGTTGATTACTGCCTCAGGCAAGTAGCCTTCCTCGCGATAACCATGCGACACCTCACCAGTCTTGGGGTCGTGCCATTCCAATGGGAATACGGGGAATCCCAAACGGTCGCCATCACGCTTGCTGAGTTTGCCATTGCCTTCAGGTTTCAACAATAAAGGCAGGTGAGCAAATTGGGGCATGGTATCTTCCCACCCGAAAGCACGGTACAACAACACATGCAAAGGAGCAGAGGGCAACCATTCCTCACCACGAATCACATGACTTATCTCCATCAGGTGGTCATCTACGATATTTGCCAAATGATAAGTAGGCAACTGGTCGGCGCTCTTATACAGCACTTTGTCATCCAGAATAGAAGAGTTTATTACTACCTCACCACGAATTAGATCGTTTACTTTTACCTGCTCGTTAGGTTCAATCTTAAATCTCACTACATATTGCATACCATCTGACATCAGCTTATCCACCTCTTCCTTAGGCATGGTCAGCGAGTTGCGCATCTGCATACGAGTAGAAGCATCGTATTGGAAATTGGCTATCTCATTGCGTTTGGCCTCCAGTTCCTGGGGAGTATCAAATGCTATATACGCCTTACCTGCATCCAATAACACTTTCACATATTGCTGGTAAATCTCCCTACGCTCTGATTGTCTGTAGGGACCATGCTCACCACCAAAACTCACACCCTCGTCGAAGTCGATGCCCAACCAACGGAATGACTCAAGGATATACTCCTCGGCCCCTGGTACAAAACGATTGGAGTCGGTATCTTCAATGCGAAATACCATATCACCCCCATGCTGACGGGCGAAAAGATAATTATACAACGCGGTACGAACACCGCCAATATGCAAAGCTCCTGTGGGACTTGGAGCAAAACGAACCCTTATTTTTCTATCTGCCATAGCTGTCTAAACACTATTTATCTATTTTTAGGTGCAAAATTAACGCTTTTTCTCCACATTATCGGTTTATTTTCATAACTTTTGATAAGTTACTCCGTTTCGGCATAAAAAATTAACAAGTTTTATTTTGTTCTGCACTCGACTTTTCGTAACTTTGGCTAAATATCGAGTACCATGACGCAAAATATAGGAAAAAAGAGTCCTTTATGGAAGGCATTTCTATACAGATTGCTTATCTTCATCTGTACGGTTGGCCTTATTGTTTACTTCATGCCACGTGATGTGAAGTTCAATTACCAGTTTGACCTTGACAAACCTTGGAAATATGGTCAACTTATCGCTACTTTCGATTTCCCCATCTACAAGCCCGACGAGGTGGTTAAACATGAGCAAGATAGCATATTAGCTCATTTCCAACCATATTACAATATTGACAAAGAGGTGAGCAAGACAGAGTTGCAACAGCTACGTAGCGACTATCAAACATCCTTGAGAGAGTTGCTCCCCAGCCAAGATTATTATAATTACCTGCAACGCACTCTTACGGAAATCTATAATGCAGGTATCATCAGCAACGAGAATCTGAACGATTTGCAGAAAGACAGCACCTATGGCATCATGGTCATAGACGACAAGGTGGCAGAACAGGTAGGCATCAACAAAATTTATTCTATCAGAGAGGCCTACATGCATCTGCTCAATGCCGATACTGCTCACTATAACCCTGACATATTGCGTCGTTGTTCATTGAACGATTATCTAACGCCCAACCTCATATATGACGAAGAGCGTACCAATACTGCAAAAGAAGAAATCTTCGATACGTATTCCTGGGCAATAGGCTTAGTGCAAAGCGGCGAGAAGATTGTGGAACGTGGTGAAATCATCGACAGCAGAAAATATAACATCTTGGAGAGCTTGCGAAAGGAGAGTATTAATCGAAGCGAATCTCAGAAAGAAAAGATGTTAATGTTGGCCGGCCAGTTACTCTTTACAACTATTTTCATAGGCTTATTTATTGTGTATCTGATTATCTATCGCAAACAGTATTTCAGAGATCGCAATACTTTGCTGATGATATTAACCCAAATGGTCTTATTCTGTGTTCTTACCGAGTTGTTTGTTGCCAACAACCTCTTGTCAGTCTATATCTTGCCATATGTGATGATGCCTGTTATCATCCGGACCTTCCTCGACTCCAGAACAGCATTCATGAGCTTTGCCATTACCATACTGCTATGCTCAATCAGCTTACGATATCCGTATGAATTCATATTGGTACAGTTTGCTGCCGGATTGACTGCCATTTATAGTTTGAAAGAATTGTCTCAACGTTCGCAGATATTCCGCACAGGGTTCGTGGTAGCGCTCACCTACTTGGCTGTATTTTTTGCTTTCGAGTTGTTTACCGAGAACGACTTCAGCAAGATGAACCGTAGCAACTACATCTACCTGACCGTCAGTGGTTTTTTGGTACTATTTGCTTATCCTTTGCTGTTCTTGTTTGAAAAAGCTTTTGGCTATACATCAAATGTGACGCTAATCGAATTGTCGAATACCAATAACCCGTTGCTCCGACGTTTGTCTGAACTAGCACCAGGCACTTTCCAACATTCCATGCAGGTGTCTAACTTGGTGTTCGATGCCGCCACCAACATAGGCGCAAACGGACAATTAGCCAGAACGGGTGCGCTCTATCACGATATTGGCAAGATGGAGAATCCTGCCTTCTTCACAGAGAATCAGGGCAGTGCCACCAATCCTCATCAAGCTTTAAGCTACGAACAGAGTGCACAGGTAGTCATCAGTCACGTTACCGACGGACTAAAGTTGGCAGAGAAGAGCAACCTACCTAAGGTCATCAAAGAGTTCATCACCACTCATCATGGCGCAGGCAAGACCAAATTTTTCTATATTAGTTGGAAAAACGAACATCCCGGCGAGGAACCCGATAATAGTTTATTCAGCTATCCTGGCCCTAATCCGTTCACCGCAGAACAAGCAATCTTGATGATGGCTGATGCCGTTGAGGCAGCCTCCCGTAGTTTGCAGGAATATACAGAAGGCAACATCGATCAGTTAGTTGACAAGATTATTGACACCCAAGTAGCAGAGGGCTATTTCAACAACTGCCCCATTACTTTCCAGAATATTCAGACGGTGAAGGATGTCTTCAAATCGAAGCTAAAATCGATGTATCATCCCCGCATTAAGTACCCTGAATTGAAGTAATGCCTCCCACAGGTTATCGCAGTATCTGCTATCACCCGTTGCAATATCTGTTTTCACTCGTTCCAGTATCTACTATACCTCTATAGGAGATACTGCGACGACCCATAGCAAAGCTTCCGGTAAGTGGTAGCTGGCATTCCATCCCCTCATAGCAAGTTCTTACTCGACTCATAGCGACCATTACTGCAAGACATAGAAAGCATTGTATAAAAACGAAAGAGAATTCTCTATACCGGATCGACGTCGTAATAAACTTGGAGAGATTTGAAGCGAGTATCTTGACGCATGAGTTGCTCCACTTGCAACAATAGTTTGCGAGCTTGTGCAAAAGAGGCTGTTGCCTCAATCTTCACCATAATCATACCAATATGCAGAGAGTGTACCCTTGCCACAGCAGGCTGCATAGGCCCATTCACCCGCCCCTCGCCGAAGACCTTGATCAGCTGAGCAGTCATCTGGGCAGTCATGCTTTCAGTGAGTCTCTGTTGGTGATGCTTTAAGTAAATATAGACCAGCCGATAGAAAGGAGGGAAATGACAGACTTGTCTTTCAGCTAACTGGTCATGCACCATCGCTTCAAAGTCATTATTCATGACATTTTTAATAATCGGATAATCCACATGGCCGGTCTGCAAAACCACTAAGCCTTGTCCTCCTTTACGCCCTGCCCTACCTGACACTTGCGCCATCAGCTGGTAGGCACGTTCGTAAGCGCGGAAATCCGGATAGTTTAGCATGGTGTCAGCATTGAGGATGCCCACTAAGTGGACATGGTCAAAGTCCAAACCTTTCGACACCATTTGTGTGCCTATCAATATATCTGTCTTTACCTTCTCAAAATCATTGATAATCTGTTCGTGAGCTGTCTTACTACGAGTAGTATCCAAGTCCATCCTTGCAACACGTGCCTGAGGGAACAATTCCCTGATTTCATCCTCTACCTTCTCAGTGCCAAACCCTCTATCTCGCAGATCTTTACTACCACATTCAGGGCAAGTATGAGGCACTATAGTGGTATATCCACAATAATGGCACACCAGTTGGTTGGTATGCTTATGATAGGTAAGACTCACATCGCAATGTACACATCGTGGCACCCATCCACAATCATGACACTCTATCATAGGGGCGAATCCCCTGCGGTTCTGGAACAAAATGACTTGCTCCTTACGGGTCAACGCTTCCTCTATCTTTTCTTTCAAGAGGGGGGAGAAATGACCATACATCATCTTCTTGCGGTGAAGCTCCTTGATATCAACAGGAATTATCTCAGGCAGTTGGATTTCTTGATACCTTTCCTTCAATGTTACCAAACCATATTTACCTGCTTCGGTTGCATTATACCAACTCTCAACAGAAGGAGTGGCTGTACCCAGTAAAGTCTTGGCACCATACATGGATGCCAACATCAAAGCGGTATTACGGGCATGGTAGCGAGGGGCAGGGTCTTGTTGTTTATATGAGCTATCATGTTCTTCATCCACAATTACAAGTCCTAAGTTTTGAAAGGGCAAAAAGACAGAGGAGCGTGCACCTAAGATAATATGATAAGGGTTGTCAGATAGTTGCTTATTCCATATCTCCACTCTTTCTGAGTCAGAGAATCGGCTGTGATAGATTCCTATCTGAGAGCCAAACACCCTTTTCAGACGTTCGGTTATCTGTGTTGTCAAAGCTATTTCAGGTAACAGATAGAGCACTTGCTTACCCTGACGGATAGTCTCTTCAATAAGATGGGTATATATCTCTGTCTTACCTGATGAGGTCACTCCATAAAGCAAGCATACAGATTGCTTCTCAAAACATAGATTGATTTCAATCAATGCCCGTTGCTGATTGGCATTCAATGGCTTTAATCCAGTTACTTGGCGCTCTTCTTCTAAAAGCCTGCTGATGACATAGGGATAAGTATCTAGCACCCCTTTTTTGACCAACGCATCGAATACTGCTAAAGAAGTGTTATGATGTGCCAACAAATCTTGCTTACTCACCTCATAAGGTCCTCCTTCAAAGAAAGCTGACAAATGTAAATAGGTCAGCAACAGGTCTTGCTGCTTGTCAGCACGCTTCAAAGAATCAAGCACTTGGCGTAATGCCTCTTCTGTTCTATAATCTGCTGCCAATCTTACATGCGTTTCTACCTTCGGTTTAAACTCCAACTTCAGTCCTGCAGGCATGGCAGCATTATAGACATCACCCCTTGCACATATGTAGTAGTCGGCTATCCACTCCCAAAGTTTCATTTGCTGTGGCAACACAACTGGCTGTTCCTCCAGTAAGGCAAAAGCATATTTCACCTCATAGCCTTCCGGAGCCTCATGATGCACCCTATCAACGATACCTGTATAATGCTTTTTCTTTCCAAACGGAACTACCACACGGCATCCTCTCTTCACCTTTAGCGCCATGTCATCATCCACGGCATAAGTGAAGGTCGGTTTCAACGGCAACGGTAATATTACATCAACAAGAGTCATCATACGGATAAAAAATAGCGTTACTGACCTAAGCCGGTAACGCTATCTTCTTTCGTTACTATCTATCAGAACATGTAAGCCAATGAGATTTGCCAAGTATTG
>OMSH01000261.1 GCA_900313715.1 uncultured Prevotellaceae bacterium | reverse complement strand
TGTGGGGTCTGCTATTTGGAATAACCTGCTGCAGAGGGGATATACGAACCTTGTGGGCAGGAGTCATAAGGAACTGGACTTGACGGACCAGGTGGCAGTTAGGAAGTTCTTCGATGAGGAGCGTCCCGATGGTAGCAAGCGGCAAAGCCGAGCGATCAAAGGACTCTAAAGGTACAAGGAATCATTAGACAAGTAAAGAAAGAAAAAAATGAGAAAGTTGATAATTAAGAATTTTGGTCCTGTTTTAGATGCAGAATTGGAACTCAAGGCCGTTAACCTGCTCGTTGGTGAACAGTCTATCGGTAAGAGCACAATTGCCAAGTTGATTACGATAATGACTGACATTTTTTCGTTGAATACGATAATAAGCGGTAATCATTCTAGTTGGCTTGCCCAGTTGAAGACATACGGATTGGACATATATCAAAAGTATGACTATCATATTCAGTATGAGTGGATAGAACAAGATGCTCATCTGCTATTAAAGGTAACTAAGGATAATGTCATTACGTCTTTTACAAATGGAGGTGTATCTATAACTGATGTTAAAGAAATAGGTAAGATTCTTTATGCGATGAAACCTATATTCCATCAGGATTTATACAAGAAAGAGATTGATTCTGTAGTGAATACCGCAAAGGGACCAGTATCAGTATCAAATGAAGTGTTGTATTCGTTACAACAACTGGTTATCAACTCCTTATACATCCCGGCAGAACGCAATTTCTTCTCCTTCTTCAGTAAAGCATTGCCGGCTCTTAACCTTGTTAGGGAATCAATTCCTCAGAATCTTCTCCGATTCGCCCTTGACTATCAAAACGCAAAGTCTGCATATAGCAAGTATGAATCTTCACTCCTGAATGTATCATACGAATATGATGACTCTGACGATTATTTCACTGATTATTCCAGTAACCAAAGGTACCATCTTTCCTATGCATCGTCAGGCATACAGTCAACAATGCCTCTTTTGCTAGTATTGGAGTATGCAGTCAATAAAAGGGAATACTCTTCATTTGTAATCGAGGAACCTGAGACGAACCTGTTCCCCGATAAGCAAGTGGCACTTTTAAGACATATCCTGAAGACGGTCAACAGCGATGGACGAACTTTGACTATAACCACTCATAGCCCGTATCTACTCTCTGCCATGAATAATTCCCTGTTTGCTGGTTTGATGATTAAACAATATGGTGAGGGAATAAAAGAAGAGCTTTCTAATGTCATCGACAAGGATTGTTTCTTGACACCAGAAGAGTGCTCAGTCTATTCATTAGGCGAATCTGTGAATGGCGAAGGCTTTTATTGCAAGTCGGTAGTTGACCCTGAGACAGGCATGATTGACAGCAATGCCCTGGATGGCGTTTCTTTGTTGTTAAGTGCAGAATTCGGTAAGTTGGAAGATGTCCTCTTGTCCCATAATAAATAAAGCGGAGAATTATGGATTTTGAGGCGATAAACCGTTTGCGACTGAAAGAAGCCTTCGGTGAATTTGAATTGTTCCAGCAAATATCTAAGGATGAAGATTGGTTGGATAAACTATTTGAATGTGATACCAGAGGACAGTTGTTCGTATATGATGATGCTGATGTAGGACACGTCGTTTATGTGAATGACACGAAAGGACTTGGACGCGACAAGGTTTTCGGATTAGTGAATAAAAACCATAAAGATGTATTCTTGTGGCATATTGATGGTGTAATATATGAGAAGACTTCCAAGTGCGATTGTGCCGTCATCACTACCGATGAGATGGAGTTCATTGAGTTTAAGACCAATGCGTCTAACAGTTCTCAGGAAGCCATCTTCGATAACTATCATAAAGCAAGTGAGCAGTTGCAGAAGATAGTAAATGATGTCAAGGAACGCTGTACAAAAGTGGGTGTTACATTAACATCTGTCATTCCTGTCGAAGCTCATGCGGTGTTTAACCCAACTGTCCCATCAGACAATGCAATGAAGAAGAACATTTCCGCAAAGTTTCTTATCCGGACCGGGGTGATACTCAGTTTTGATAACATTAAAGAGTTGAAGTAAAGGTCACACAGATTACTCAGATTACACAGATAATAAATATGGCTGAACGTTTATTATATTGATGATAAGTTGTTATTATTTTGAGGTACTTCTGAAAGTGTACTTTCAAGATACCTCCAAATAAAATCAACCTTTGCTTTTCAGCAAAGCAATCCTATTCAAGGATTGTCATCAATATAAAATGAAAAATCTGTGAAATCCGTGTAATCTGTGTGACAAAAGAAAAAAGCTATCTGTGTGACAAAATGTGTCAGGAACTGTCCCTTGACACATTAGACCTATCGAGAGGTAGACCATCAGATGATCAGGTTTGGCGGATGATTATTGAGATGACAGGTTTGAC
>OMSH01000121.1 GCA_900313715.1 uncultured Prevotellaceae bacterium | reverse complement strand
TCTTGCAACCCACTTGAGAAGACACACAAACCGTGCCACGATCTTCATCAGGGATATAGACTGTCTCTACAAAATGATTATCGTGTGTATGAAAGAGATATTTCACCGTTCCATCTTGCGAGCGCATCTCATTGACAGGAGCCTCAGCACCCACCACATACCCCTCAGCCAGCAAAGTGCGATGTTTCAAAGAGAGGTTGGTCATCTCGTCTATGCTCTTCACCCTCTTCCCATAAAGCCATTGCGCTATCTGCTTAGCAGCAAAGCCCGGCATCCCCAAGCCTTTCGCTACCTCTTGCAATTCGCTGAGTGTCATTCCCAAAAGCGGTCGTTTATCCATTGCTACATAATTATGCATAATCGATTGCAAATTTACAGATAATTACGGAAACTGCCAAATTGTCACTTCACTTTCTCTAAGACATACATTCATCAATTCGGCGACTTAAGTGAAGCTGTCCCAACATACTATAAAAAACAGAAGGCAACCCAAAGGGCTGCCTTCTTATATTAAGAGTCAACTAATTCAAATTAATTGAAATAGTACTTCACACCAAACTGTATTCTCCAAGCTTGATTCCAAGCACGGTTGTACTCCCAAGTCTTAGTTGGAGCCTTGCCTGAGCTGTCACGATAGAGTGAGAAAGTCGGCTGGTTAGCCTCGTTCTTACCCTCGTACTTCAGGAGAGCACCGTTGTTGGCAGGAGTCATATTCTTAGCAACGCCCCAATTTGAGTTAATCAAGTTGCCAAGGTTCTCGATATCTGCAGACAACTGCAACACATGCTTGGTGTTACCAATGTTCAGGGTAAAGTCGTGTGCCCAGCGGAAGTCGAATCTGTGTACCCAAGGAGCACGAGTACTATAAGCCTCTGCGTATTCACCCTTATGACCATTCAAGTATGAATCCTGAGCCACGAATCTCCAGAAATCTACACGGTCTCTTTCCGCAAAAACAGTCTGGTTACCATCCTTGTCGAACTTGTCAACAAAGTTGATTTCGCTGTCATTCTTAGGAATGTACATCAAGTCACCACTTATACCGTCACCGTTTATATCACCATTGTAATAATATGAATAGCCAGAAGGTGAATAACCTGTATAGAACAGGGTGAAGTGCTCCTTCCATACATTATAATTGACAGAAGCGATGATACGATCAGGAATTACGTAACGAGAAGTCTGTACAGTAGCGAAGTTAGGACCATCGATAGTGTAAAGTCCAGACCATGCAGAAGAAGCATTTGAACCAGGCATGCCTGACACTTCCTTCATTACAGTGTGCGTATAAGACAACATGATGCTCAAGTTCTCAATAGGCTGAGCGTTCACAGTCAAGTTTGCTGTCCAGCCATAACCCTTAGAAGTGTTAGTCAGCACATAAGCAGGTTGCTTCTGATAAGTATATTCTTTAGGATAAATCAGACGGTTATCTGCACCAGCGAAACGGTCCCAACCAGAAGTATTCGTAGGAATATTCCAGTTATCCAAACGTACTGCATTGATATTCTTGGTATAGTTGAACTCACCCGTTACAGATAATGGGAATGAAGTAGGCAACTGATAGTCCACTGCGATAGAAGACTTCCATACCTGTGGCATCTTGAAATTTGGATCCACACCATTCACTGCACTTGGTACAGTACCTTCAGCAGGAGTAATAGTCTTAGGAGTACCCAGACGGTTGATGAATTCGTCACGGTTGGTAACAATTGCACCGGCGAAATTAGCCAATCTTGGATCTACGCTGGTAACAACACCATTGTCATACTTGGTAACAGCAGTTACCTGATTCTGAATCATACCAGAGTTGGTAGGCATGTTGGTGAAGAATACCAAAGGCAAACGGCCTGTGAATATACCCGTACCACCACGTACCTTCAACCTCTTGTCTCCAAAGACATCCCATGAGAAACCTAAGCGAGGAGAAATCTGGATATTGCTCTTCGGCCACTTACCGGTATCTACATGACGGCCACCATAATCCAGCGCCTTGATTGCATTGTTAGTGATGATATCATCCTCATCGAAGTGAATGTTATCGAAACGGATACCACCGGTCAGCTTCAAGTTATCCAGCACGTTCCACTCATCCTGAACATACAGGCCAATCTGGTTGAAAGTAACCTGAGCAGTTGGATTAGCATTACCACCGTAACCATAGGTTAATGCCACTGCTTCAGGAGCACGCTCGTTGAGGAAGTCATCCAGTGAACGATAGCGGTAATACCCCGTACCATTACGCATATAGGCATTATTTGCCATTTGATGTTCGAAGTTGAAACCAGCAGTCAACTTGTGAGCACCCAGATAAGCGGTGAAGTTATCAGTGATAGTAGTCACCTTGTTCTGCACCTTGTTGTTCCAGGTAAACAACTCATAACCCAATGACATGTAAGGCTCCAACGTCTGAGTCACCACACCTTCAGCATCTACAGTATAGCCTGCCATAATATCAATGAATGGGAACTCTGAAGAATTAGAGCCACGCACATCCTGAATATCTGAGTAGGTGAACAGCAACTGGTTAGAGAGGTTGCTGCCGAAGTGGCTATTCAAATCTACAGAGATGGTGTTCACCTTGTTTTTCTGAGAATACATGGAGTTAGCGAAAGCCATTGAATACTGTGACAGACGGTCGGCACCCTTATTACGGTAGCCTGCATCGGTAGAGTTTCCATTGGTTGGATTCCAAGCCGTATTGTTAGTATAGTTATAGCGCACTGCCAAGTGATGATTCTGGGTAATGTTCCAATCAATACGTCCTAACAATTTAACATTGCTCTCGTCAGCAGGGAAGCTGGTATAAGAACCAGTATCATAGCCATATCTCTGCTTCACAAAATCACTCACAGTCTTCATGTCAGCTTGAGTAGTACGAGAGATATACTGATCAGGCTTAGCTACTCCATCTGCAGATGCCTGCCAGCTGTTAGCGACATTAGGCACCTTAGTATATTCAAAGTTAGCGAAGAAGAACAGTTTGTTCTTGATGATCGGGCCACCCAGCGTAGCTCCGTAAATATATTTACGGTCTTTCTGACGATCGATATCGACTTCAGCAAGGCGTCTTCCATGCAGTTTCTCATGTGCAAGGTAGGTATAAGCCGTACCCTTGAAAGTATTGGTACCAGACTTGGTAACAGCGTTGATACCACCACCGATGAAATTGCTCTGACGAACATCGAATGGAGCCACCACTACCTGCATTTCCTCGATGGCATCTACAGAGATAGGAGAACCACCGCCAGGCAGGTCAGAGCTCAAACCGAAGTTGTTGTTGAAATTGGCACCATCAACCGTGAAGTTAGTAGAACGACCGTCACCACCTGCAAAGCCCATACCATTAGCATATGGAGAGAGGCGGGCGATATCCGAGATACTACGGCTTACGGTTGGCAACTCACGAATAGTTGCGTTGTTGATGTTGGTAGTAGCACCAGTCTTTTCCTGGGCGAACTTAGATGCGGTACCAGTGACAACTACCTCAGCCAGCGTCTCAGCTGACTCAGAAATTTCAGCATTCAGGTTAAAAATCTCACCAAGTTGCAATGTAATGTCCTTGTAAGTCCTGGTAGAGTAACCGATGTAAGAAATAGTCACAGTGTAAGGACCACCGGTACGCATGCCTTGGATAGCATAACGACCGTCAACATTAGTAATCGCGCCATAAAGCGTACCAGAAGGCTCATGAACAGCCTGTACAGTTGCGCCAATGACAGGTTCGTTGGCATCATCGACTACCTTACCACCCATAGAAGAGGTAGTGATCTGTGCCTGAGCGCCTACAGCCACTAAAACAGCAGCCAGTGTAAGCAGCATGAATCTTACTTTTCTTAACATAATACTTTGTATTAATTTAAATGTTTACCAATTTGGCGGTGCAAAGATAGCTATTATATAAATACAAATACTAAAAACGCTTAAAAAAGTTTTCAACAGTTTAATTAGTCATTTGTTAATTTCCTATACCTCACCCTGGTAGGTTCCGTCTTGCCCAAACGTTTCAGTTTATTCTCCTCATAGTCGGAATAAGAACCTTCAAAGAAGAACACATTTGAGTCACCCTCAAATGCCAAAATATGTGTACATATTCTGTCCAGGAACCAGCGGTCGTGACTGATAATAACTGCACAACCGGCAAAATTTTCCAGACCTTCCTCAATGGCACGCAAGGTATTCACATCGATATCATTGGTAGGCTCATCGAGCAACAACACATTACCTTCCTCCTTCAATGCCAATGCCAACTGCAAGCGGTTACGTTCACCGCCAGAGAGTACACCGCAAAGTTTTTCCTGATCGGCACCAGAGAAATTAAAGCGTGACAGATAAGCACGGGCGTTCACGTCACGGTTGCCAATCCGCATCAGGTCCATGCCACCACTCACCACCTGGAACACAGTCTTGTTGGGATCAATACTGGTATGCTGTTGGTCAACATACGCCAGCTTCACCGTCTCTCCCACTTCAAATGTACCGCTATCTGGCTTATCCAAGCCCATGATGAGCCTGAACAATGTGGTCTTACCGGCACCGTTAGGACCAATCACACCCACAATGCCGTTGGGTGGCAGCGTGAAGTTCAAGTCATCATACAACAGCTTATCACCAAAAGCCTTTGCCACATGGTGTGCCTCAATGACCTTATTGCCCAAGCGTGGACCGTTAGGTATAAAAATCTCCAACTTTTCTTCTTTTTCTTTCACATCGGCGTTGAGCAACTGCTCGTAGGAGTTCAGACGAGCCTTTCCCTTCGCCTGACGCGCCTTGGGTGCCATGCGAATCCACTCCAACTCTCGTTGCAGCGTTTTCCTACGCTTGCTCTCGGTTTTTTCTTCCTGCGCCATACGTTGTGTCTTCTGTTCCAGCCAACTACTATAGTTGCCTTTCCAAGGGATACCCTCACCACGGTCCAGCTCCAGGATCCACCCAGCCACATGGTCAAGGAAGTAACGGTCGTGAGTAACTGCAATCACCGTTCCTTCATATTGCTGCAAGTGCTGCTCCAACCAATCGATAGACTCTGCATCCAAGTGGTTGGTTGGCTCATCAAGCAACAACACATCAGGTTTTTGCAAGAGTAAGCGGCATAATGCCACACGCCTGCGCTCGCCACCACTCAGGTGTTCACATAGCTGGTCGCTGGGCGGACAACGCAAGGCATCCATCGCTATCTCTAATTTAGAATCCAGGTTCCAGGCATCCGTTGCATCAATAATGTCCTGCAACTCACCCTGGCGAGCCATCAACTTATCCATCTTATCAGGATCCTCATAATATTCCGGTTCACCAAACTTGAGATTGATTTCTTCATATTCCTTCAGAGCGTTCACGGCTTCTGCGGTGCCTTCCTGAACAATCTCCTTCACCGTTTTTTGGGGATCCAGATAAGGGTCCTGTGGCAGATAGCCAACTGTATAGCCCGGTGAGAACACTACCTGACCTTCATACTGGTTATCCAGTCCGGCAATAATTTTCATCAAAGTGGATTTACCTGAGCCGTTCAGACCGATGATACCTATCTTGGCACCATAGAAGAACGAAAGGTAAATGTTTTTCAATACTTGTTTGTTGGTCTGCCTGATGGTCTTGTTCAAGCCAACCATTGAGAAGATAATCTTCTTGTCATCAACTGTTGCCATATCCTAAATTTAAAATTTGCGCAAAGATACAATTATTTATTGACTTTTTTAGTATCTTCGCAGCTGTTTTAAAGCAGCAGGCATGATAATTGTCACCACCATATTGGTTTATTTTGCGGCACTATGGATCGTGAGTCGTTTCGTCACGCGCAAAAGCAACAACGACGTGTTTTTCCGTGGCGAACGCAAGTCACCATGGTACATGGTGGCATTCGGCATGATAGGCGCCTCCATTTCGGGCGTGAGCTTTGTGTCGGTGCCCGGCATGCCCATACACATCAACATGTATTACCTGCAGATGTGCCTGGGTTTTATCTTGGGCTATTTTGCCATTGCCTTTATCTTATTGCCTATCTATTACAAGTTGAATCTCACCACCATCTACAGTTATCTCCGCCAACGCTTAGGCATCAATGCCTACAAGACAGGGGCATGGTTCTTTCTGCTGAGCAAGATGACACGCGCTGCCGTGAGTTTCTATGTAGTGTGTATGTTGCTGCACCGGTTTGTATTCGAGACACAGGGCATCCCTTTCTTTATCACGGTGATAGGTCTTGTGGCACTCATCTGGCTCTACACACACCGAGGAGGTGTCAAGACTTTAGTATGGACAGACACATTCCAGACGTTGTGTCTATTTGGGGCATTGACGCTGATTATTGTGAATGTGGCTGACGCCTTGGGTATGACGTTGGGAGAAGCAGCTACATCCATACGTGAGAGCGCCTACAGTCAGGTGTTCCTTTTCGACGACTGGTTTTCGAAGCAAAACTTCTGGAAGCAGTTTTTGAGTGGCATATTCGTGGTCATTGTGATGACGGGACTTGACCAGGACATGATGCAGAAGAACCTTACTTGCAAAACGTTGCGTGAGGCACAGAAGGACATGTGCACTTATGGTTTCTTCTTCGTGCCAGCCAACCTGCTATTTCTCAGTTTGGGTGTATTGCTCATCATGCTTACCCAGCAACAGGGATGGGAGTTACCTGCCAATACCGACGACCTACTGCCTATGTTTGCCGCTACAGGGAAATTGGGTACCACCGTTACCATCTTGTTCACCATAGGTATTGTGGCTGCCTGTTTCAGCAGTGCCGACTCAGCACTTACCGCCCTTACCACCAGTTTCTGCGTAGATATAAAAGAGCGCCCTAACGACGAAAGCCTGCGACGCATGGCACACATCGGCATCTGCGTGGTATTTACCGTGTTTATCATCGTTTTCCGCATGGTGAACAGCACCAATGTGATTGACGCCATCTACACGCTCTGCTCATACACATATGGTCCCTTATTGGGCTTGTTTGCCTTTGGACTGCTTACCCATCGTCAGCCCCGTGACCGCTATGTGCCGTACATCGCTGTAGCATCCCCGGTCATCTGCTACCTCACCGACACCCTAACCACCTCTCTCACGGGCTATACCTTTGGCTACGAACTGCTGATGCTGAACGGACTGCTTACTTTCGCTGGTCTGTGGCTAATGAATGAGAAGCCCAGCTCCATCCATCAATAAGGCCATTCTTTACAGCAATATCTGCCGCATCACGACGTGAATCCCGCTATGGGTCAAAGGAAAGCTTGCCATCACCCGTCGCAATATCTCCCACATGGTGACGCAGTATCTGCCATCACCCGTCGCAATATCTCCATTACCCCTATGGGAATGCCTCCTTTTGCACGCGCGAGGCGCTGTGTTCACCCGTAGCTATATCTCCGTTTGACAACAACAAAATAACGTGACTTGATTTTTCATCCCTTTTATATAGAACACCCCCCTATACACCCCTCCCCTATGTAGGCTCCCCCTCCTCTCTATAGAGAGGGGGAGCCGGAATAGGGAGGGTGTTACTAAGGGGGTTAATATATAAACGGATGAAATCAGGTATTTTGTTTTGACAAGTCGGAAACATTCACTAACTTTACAAAAAAATACACATAAAACCTTTGTTATATGGCAACCAAGAAGACTACGACCAAGAAGACCACGAAGAATGGAGTAACCGTAACTACCACAACCACCACTACTTCATCGTCAACAAAGAAAAGACGAAAGAAGACATCCGGCACACAAATCATACCGGGTGTAAACCTCTCCGTCTCGTGGAAGAAACTGTTAGGCATTACCCGACTGAGACGGTGGTTTACCAACAAGACCGGCATACCCACCACAGAGGCTGGCATAGAGCGCAAGATTGGGCAATGGCTCATCGGACTGGTTACAGGTGGCAACAAGCAAGAGGTGAAGAAAAAGAAGAATTTCGCTGACATTCAAGTTGAAAAACAGCCAGACGAAAAGGCTTCATCCCTAACGATTGAAGAAAAAGAAGGGGTTAATTCTTAATATTATTAAAAAAAGGACAGAAAAAATAGTAAGTTTTGCAAAACTTTTCCTACCTTTGAGACCGATTATGAATTTTTATCATTTTTATTAACAATATCATGAAAGAAAAGAACGGAATTTCAAGAAGAGACTTCCTGAGCTATTCAGCTCTGGGTCTGGCCAGCTTGAC
>OMSH01000086.1 GCA_900313715.1 uncultured Prevotellaceae bacterium | reverse complement strand
TTGGATGAAGATGAAAGCACCCCAACAGGCTATCGTGGAGCGCAAGAACCGTTTCCATTCAAAGGGTGGAGAGCAGAAGAAATCTGCTGATGAAGCCAGCCTCGATAAGAAGTTTCAGATGGAAAACTTTGATTTGATAGTTTGGGAGTACGTAAGTAAATAAGGAAGATTATGGAACAGACATTAAGACAATATGTCAACGGCAATCTATTTGAAGCAAGCGACCTGCTGCTTAGTAAGCTGAACATCAAGCATACACAGGAAGAGCCAACTCCTATGCGCTTTCAGGATTACTATGAAAGTGAGTTGCCTCAGTACATAGAGCAAGCGCTGCAGTTGACTAAAGAGTGCTATTATATAGGTGAGGTGTGCGATGAAGCCATCAATGGGTCGGTTGGTTCTGACACAAAACTGACTGATGACATAGAGAAACTGCGTGCCAATGAGCACTATAAGAGTATGATGCTATTTGCAGTCGATTTAAAATCAGAAAGCAATGTCACACGCTCAGACTTGGCTGTGTTAACTCGTGCTTTCAACCGTCTAGTCTATAACTTCCCTGTAACTGTTATTTTCCGTCAGGGCCATTACCTGAGTATTGGCACCTGTGAACGTACAGAGTTCAAGCAGGAATGGAAACAAGGTCAAGGCGAAAAACTTGGTAAAGTCAGTCTGCTTCGAAATATTGATTGTCTTGATCCTCATAGGGGACACATGGACATCCTAAAAGGAATGGAGTGCAGCGACTGTTCCACTTTCGACAAGCTCTATGAGAAATGGCAAAAGGTATTCAATTCTGAGCTGCTTACAAAACAATTCTATAATGACCTGTTCGAATGGTATCAGTGGGCTGTTGATCCAGAAACCAAAGTCACCTTCCCTGGCGACGTTGATACACAAGACGATGACCGCGAGGATATAGATACTCGTATCATACGCCTGATAACCCGTCTTATGTTTGTCTGGTTTATCAAGCAAAAGGATTTGGTACCCTCAAAAATATTCGAGAAAGACTATGTGGGTACTATCCTGAAAGACTTCGATGCAGAAAGTGAGACAGAAGCCAATTATTATCAAGCAATTCTTCAGAACTTGTTCTTCGGTACACTAAATCGTCCCATTATGGAAGATGGAGAACGTCGTGAATTTGCTCAGGCCAACACCGCTGATGTAAAGAACCTCTATCGCTATGCTGAACTGTTTTCCATCAGCGAAGACGAGGTCATCGAATTGTTCTCTACCGTTCCTTTCCTCAACTGTGGTCTTTTTGAGTGCCAAGACAAAACCAAGACACTGGATGGAGTACAGAGAAGATACTATTACGATGGTTTTTCTCGTAATGACAGAAAGAAAAATGGTGTGTTCTTATATCGTGCTTTTGTGCCTAACATACTGTTTTTCCATCCCACAAAAGGTATTATCTCCATCTTTAATAAGTATGTCTTCACTATAGAGGAGAATACTCCTCAAGATGTACAAGTAGCACTTGATCCTGAACTTTTGGGAAAGGTATTCGAAAATCTGCTGGGAGCCTATAACCCAGAAACCAAGGAGACTGCCCGTAATGAAAGTGGTTCGTTCTATACGCCTCGTGAAATAGTGCAATACATGGTGAATGAGAGTCTGGTGGCTCATCTGAAACAGACCGTTGGCGAGGAACTAGAACAACAATACCGACAGTTGCTTGATTTTACTACAGAGGATGTCTCGTTGACACAAGAACAGAAAGCAAAGATATTACACTCTCTTTTCACTTGCAAGATTCTTGATCCTGCTTGCGGTTCAGGTGCTTTTCCGATGGGTATGCTCCAACAGATGGTCCACATCCTACGGCAAGTAGACCCCGACAATACCCAGTGGCGAGAAGTGTTGTTAAATATGGCTGTTGATGAGAGTCGCAGAGCATTTGGTATAGTAGACGAAGAAGAGCGAAAGAGAAAATTGTTAGAGATTGAAGAGACATTCAATAATGGACTTAACTCACCTGACTATACTCGTAAGCTATACATTATTGAAAGTTGTATCTATGGAGTTGACATACAGCCAATAGCTATGTTGATTTCCAGATTACGCTTCTTCATTACCCTTATTTGTGAGCAGACAGATATTCAGCGTGACAAGCCTGAATTGAATTTCGGCATTAAGACACTGCCAAACCTAGAATCAAAGTTCGTGGCTGCTAACTCGCTCATTAATGCTGACATCCATCAATACAATGAAGACTGGACGCAAGATGAAGTTCTTGCAATTCTAAAGAATGAGTTGATTGCAATTCGTCGCCGTCATTTCTATACGCGTAAGCGTAGTGAGAAAATTCGCTTATTGCGCGAAGATGAAGCCAAACGCAAACAGATACACCAGCATATTAATAGATTGGTAGGTGAGCCGAACAAAGAAAAGATTCATTCTCTACAACAGCAGATTGCAGAGCATGAGAAACTCTTAGGCTTGTACCAGGGTGAAGATTGGGTTGAAGAAGCCATTCAAAAAGATCTGTTCTCAGAGCCAGAGATAGTGCGTG
>OMSH01000079.1 GCA_900313715.1 uncultured Prevotellaceae bacterium | reverse complement strand
TACGACACAATATGGATTATTTAGCAGAAATCTATCTGCACTATAAAACTATTCATATCGATGAACTGATTGGGGCGAAAGGCAAGAATCAGAAAAATATGAGGGACCTCTCTCCTACCGATATTTATATATATGCGTGCGAGGATGCAGACATTACCCTTCAATTAAAAAATATTCTGGAACAGGAACTAAAGAAAGAAGGAGTTGAACAACTGTTTTATGAAATTGAAATGCCCCTAGTACCAGTTTTGGTGAATATCGAAACCAATGGAGTATTACTTGACACAGAAGCTTTAAAACAGACATCAGTACTATACAACCAAAGAATGACTGAGATAGAACAGGAAATCTATCAATTGGCAGGCGTTAAATTCAATATCAGTTCACCCAAACAGGTGGGAGACATTCTTTTCAAGGACATGAAACTGATAGAGAAACCCAAAAAGACAAAGACCGGTCAATACGTTACTTCAGAAGAAATATTGGAAAGTCTACGCCACAAACATCCAATCATTGGCAAAATATTAGAATACAGAGGATTGAAAAAGTTGCTAAGCACCTATATTGATGCTTTGCCAGAATTGATTAATCCTAGGACAGGAAGAATACATACATCATTCAATCAAGCAGTTACAGCTACAGGTCGCCTAAGTAGCAGTAATCCAAATCTTCAAAATATACCTGTCCGTGACGATGACGGTAAGGAAATTCGCAAATGCTTTATTCCAGATCCAGGGTGTGAATTCTTCTCGGCTGATTACTCCCAAATCGAGCTACGTATCATGGCTCACCTCAGTTGTGATATGAATATGATAGATGCATTCAATCATGACTACGATGTGCATGCAGCTACAGCAGCAAAAATTTATAAGATACCTTTTGAAGAAGTAAGCAAAGACATGCGTCGCAAGGCAAAGACAGCCAACTTTGGAATTATCTATGGTATCTCTGTTTTCGGATTAGCAGAAAGGATGGGTGTAGAACGTAGTGAAGCTCGTCAACTGATTGACGGATATTTTGAAACCTATCCTAAAATCAAGGAATATATGGATAAAAGCATAGAAAATGCTCGCGAAAACGGCTATGTAGAAACCATATTCCATCGCAAGCGTTACCTACCAGATATCAACTCACGAAATGCTACCGTAAGGGGGTATGCAGAACGAAATGCTATCAATGCACCCATACAAGGAAGTGCAGCAGATATTATTAAGGTAGCTATGGCCCACATCTACCAACGCTTCAAAACTAATAATCTGAAAGCAAAAATGATTCTTCAAGTACACGATGAACTTAACTTCAGTGTACCAACGTCTGAAAAAGAGATAGTTGAGAAGATTGTGATAGAAGAAATGGAGCATGCTTATTTAATGCAAGTACCACTAAAAGCAGATTGTGGATGGGGTAAAAACTGGCTTGAAGCCCACTAAAATATGCTCAATAACATTATTTAACTTTCAATCAGAAAGTACGGTTTTTAAATAAAATGGTTAACAACTTGCATTTAAAAACTGATTCTTTTTATTTGTCGGCTATCATTTTGTTAGCAGAACAGTCTTTTTGAAACACTTTATGGCATAAAAGGCTTTACATATTGCTAAAAATATTTACGTTTTTATTTGTTTTGTCCAAAAATACCAACTACCTTTGCATCGTCATTCTGAAAGAGGGGTGACAATTTGTTAGATAATTAAAAAATAGGAGATACAAAAATGAAGACATTAAAGTTTATCGTATTAGCAGCAATGATGGTATGTGGTATTAATGCTATGGCTGATAACCACGACAATTTAGTTTACAACAACGAGGAAGTAAATGGTGTAATGGTAGGCCAGACAGTTTACAAGAACGTTGACAACATGTTGGTAAACTACCTGCAGTACAGTTACAAGTACGACAACCAGCAACGCATGACTGAGAACCTCAGCCAAAAGTGGAACGGTAATGAATGGATTAACGATGTTTGCATTCGTTATCAGTACGAAGGCAAGCAGGTTACTACTTCTTATTACAAATGGAACAAGAACAAGAAAGAATTCGTATTAGTTCCAAGCATGACAGTAACTATGGATGCAGAGACCATGTAAAAAAACTCCAAAACTTAGATAACCTTAATTCTTAAAGGCTATGCTTTCCAAAAAGCATAGCCTTTTTTAGTCTTTAATACTTGAAAAAATCTAATGAGAATTTAAGAGCTAAGTTCTACTAAAAGGATGGTTTAGTTCGAGTAAAAGGGCCATTTACTTCCTCTAACAAAGATAATCAATTATCATTAGACCACATCTCAGATAATAACATGTTAATATAATCCACTAGCCACGAACAAAAAACTTATGGTCGGAAATATGAATAATATTCATATTCCCCTCGCTAAATCGATTTTTTGCACTATCTTTGCACCCAATTACAAACTGACTTAAACAGATATATCAAGAAATGGCATTACAATGTGGAATCGTAGGATTGCCTAATGTTGGCAAATCAACCCTCTTCAACTGCCTCTCAAGCTCTAAGGCTCAGGCAGCAAACTTTCCTTTCTGCACCATCGAACCGAATGTAGGTATGATTACCGTTCCTGACGAGCGATTGGGCAAATTAGCTGAAATCGTGCATCCTGGACGCATTGTGCCTGCCACTGTTGAGATAGTGGATATAGCAGGTTTGGTGAAAGGTGCCAGCAAAGGTGAAGGATTGGGTAACAAATTCTTAGGCAATATTCGCGAGACAGATGCTATCATTCACGTACTCCGTTGCTTTGATGATGGTAACATCACCCATGTAGAAGGTCCTATCAACCCAGTGAGAGATAAGGAGATTATCGATACTGAATTGCAATTGAAGGACTTAGAAACAGTAGAAACTCGTATACCCAAAGTTGAAAAATTGGCAAAAGTAGGTGGAGACAAAGAGGCAAAAGCACTTTACAACGTACTTATCAAATACAAAGAGGTACTCAGTCAAGGCAAATCAGCTCGCACCGTACAGTTGGAAGACAAGGACGAGCAAGCTGCTGCCCGTAACTTGTTCCTACTGACAGCAAAACCTGTGTTGTATGTATGTAATGTAGATGAAGCAAGTGTGCTAAACGGCAACCAGTATGTTAATCAGGTTCGTGAAGCAGTAAAAGACGAAGATGCTGAAATACTGGTGATTGCTGCCAGAACAGAAGCTGACATTGCCGAGTTGGAAACCTACGAAGACAAGATGATGTTCTTGGAAGAACTTGGTTTGAAGGAATCTGGCGTTAACAGACTGATCAAGAGTGCTTTCAAACTGCTGAACCTGGAGACCTTCATCACTGCCGGCGAAATGGAAGTAAAGGCCTGGACCTATCACAAAGGCTGGAAGGCTCCACAATGTGCCGGAGTAATTCATACCGACTTTGAAAAGGGTTTCATCCGCGCTGAGGTCATCAAGTATGACGACTATATCAAGTATGGCAGCGAAGCAGCTGTTCGTGAGGCTGGTAAGCTAAATATTGAAGGAAAAGACTATATAGTACAAGATGGCGACATCATGCACTTCAGATTTAACGTATAAAAAACTATGATACCACTGAGCATCAATTGGAATCCTGATCCAGTACTGTTTAGCATTGGATCGATAAACATCAGATATTATGGCTTGTTCTGGGTCATCGGCATCGCTTGCTCCTACATGATTGTTAAGCGCGAATATAAAGACAAAGGTTGGGGTGATGAGCTCTTAGATCCTTTGTTTTTCTATTGCTTCTTTGGCGTTTTATTAGGAGCTCGCTTAGGGCATTGCTTGTTTTACGAACCAGGTTATTATCTGCATCACATTACAGAAATGTTTTTGCCTATCAAGTATTTACCTGATGGCAATTGGAAATACATTGGCTATCAAGGTTTAGCTAGTCACGGAGGTATCTTGGGTCTGGTCATCTCTACCCTGCTCTATTGCAAACGATACAAAATTCACTTTATTGATATAGCTGATATCCTGACGGTTTCAGCTTTCATCTGTGGTTTTTGGATTCGTATGGCCAACCTGATGAACTCAGAGATTATCGGCAAGGTGACTGATGTGCCTTGGGCATTCGTATTTGAAAGACTGACCAATGACCCCAGCATAGCCGACCCTTTAGCTCCTCGCCATCCAGCACAGTTGTATGAGGCCATTGCCTATCTTACACTTGCGTTTATAGTATTTCTCATTTATCGCAAGCATCAACTCAATATGAAACGAGGTTTCTACTTTGGATTCGGATGTGCCTCTGTATTCATCTTCAGATTCTTCATTGAATTCATCAAGGAAGATCAAGTAGCATTTGAGCAAGGTATGACATTGAATATGGGACAGTTACTGAGCATTCCATACATTCTGGTGGGCTTGTGGCTGATGTTTATTTATGACAGAAAGAAAACTTCACCGAAATGAAAAAAATATTCTTATTATCATTAGTGGCTTGTTTGACAGCATGTAACGGTCAACAAGATTTGCAACCAGAAGATTGGGCTTGGTTGGATTTCCAACGCCCAGAGGGAATCAATCCTATTATCTCTCCAAACAAGGACATCAAATTCTTCTGTCCAATGACGGGCGACTCTATCGCTTGGCAAGAAGGCGATACCTTTAACCCTGCTGCTACCACTAAAGATGGCAAAATAGTGGTGATGTTCCGTTCTGAAGACGCCACCCACATGGGCATTGGTTCACGAACATCTCGCATTGGTTATGCAGAATCAACTGACGGAATGCATTTTGACATTCAAAAAACACCTGTTGTTTATCCTGCAGACGATGCCCAAAAAGCTAACGAATGGCCTGGAGGTTGCGAAGATCCTCGAGTAGCAAAGACAGAAGACGGTCTTTATGTAATGTTCTATACACAATGGAATAGGGATGTGGCTCGTTTGGCTGTAGCTACCTCTCGTGACCTACAAAAC
>OMSH01000072.1 GCA_900313715.1 uncultured Prevotellaceae bacterium | reverse complement strand
TTTCTTGGAGAACCGCACTACATTGCGCGTCATCGACCTCGCTACAAAGAAGGTGGTTACCGCTATGGATGGCAAGTATGAATACAGTTACAGCGATGGCGACCAGTGGTTCCAGTGGAGCCCTGACAGTCGTTGGTTGCTTACCAATTACATAGGCTATGGAGGTTGGAACAATAAGGATGTGGCGCTGGTCAATGCTTCTGGCAATGGCGAGATACACAACCTCACCCAGAGTGGCTACAACGATGTAAGTGCCAAATGGGTATTGGATGGCAAGGCAATGATTTTTGCCTCCGACCGTGCAGGCTATCGCAGTCATGGCAGCTGGGGTGCTGAGGATGATGTCTATATTATGTTCTTCGATCTTGATGCCTATGAGCAGTTCCGTCAGACCAAGGAAGAAACCGCTCTGCGTGAAGAAGCCGAGAAAGACAAAGATAAGGAAAAGGATGATAAGGCTGCTGATAAGAAAAATGCTAAAGACACCCCATCTAAGGATAATGGTCAACCGGAAAAGAAGGACGTTGAACCTTTGAAGTTTGACCTTGACAACTGCAAGGATCGTGTGATTCGCCTCACCGTCAACTCCTCCCATTTGGCAGATGCTGTGCTCAATACCAAGGGCGACAAACTCTATTACACAGCTTCGTTCGAGGCTGGAGCCGATCTCTGGATGCACGATCTCAAGGAGGGCAGTACTTCTATCGTGTTGAAGAATGTAGGTCGTGCCGAACTTGTTCCCGATAAGGATTTCAAGAAACTCTACCTCGCTACCCAGGGGGGTATCAAGGAAGTGGACCTCGACAAGAAGAGCAGCAAGAACCTCGACTTTGAGGCTAACTTCAATTATCGTCCTGCTGATGAGCGGACTTATCTGTTCGACCATATCTGGCAACAGGTACTCGACAAGTTCTATGACGTCAACCTGCATAAAACCGACTGGAACAAGATGCGTGATAACTATCGCCGTTTCTTGCCCTATATCAATAACAACTACGACTTTGCCGAGATGACCAGCGAGATGTTGGGTGAACTCAACGCCTCCCATACCGGTACACGATACAGCCCTGCAGGTCCGCAGCTTACTACCGCTTCGTTAGGCTTGTTCTATGACTGGAGCTATACAGGTGACGGACTCAAGGTGAAAGAGGTGATTGCCAAAGGACCGTTTGCCGTTAAGAAAACCGAAGTAGGCGAGGGTAGCATCATCGAGAAAATTGACGGTCAACCTATTGGCAAGGACACCGACTACTATCCTATGCTCGACGGCAAGGCAGGCAAGCCAGTACGTGTGAGCGTCTATAACCCCAGCACAGGCAAGCGGTTCGATGTGACTGTAAAGCCTGTATCAGCTTCCGAACTCACCGATTTGCTCTACAAGCGTTGGGTAGATCGTAACAAGAAGTTGGTCGAGAAGCTCTCAGGAGGCAAGGTGGCCTATGTGCATGTACGCGCTATGGACAGTCCTTCGTTCCGCCAGGTATATGCCGACATCCTCTCCGATGAGAACCGTCAGAAGCAGGCGGTCATCGTCGATGAGCGCAACAACGGCGGTGGTTGGTTGCACGACGACCTCTGCACCCTGCTTGCAGGTAAGGAGTACCAGCATTTCGTTCCTCGCAACCAGTACATCGGCTACGACCCTTATAACAAGTGGACCAAACCATCATGCGTGCTGATTTGCGAGAACGACTATAGTAATGGTCACGGCTTCCCTTGGGTATATAAGACCTTGGGCATCGGCAAACTCATCGGCTCACCCGTGGCAGGTACCATGACCGCAGTTTGGTGGGAGACGCTGATGGACAACACCCTTGTGTTTGGCATCCCACAGGTAGGTTGTGTGGATATGAATGGCGTCTATCAGGAAAACACCGAGCTGAAGCCGGATATCACCGTTTATAACACCCCAGAGGATGTGATGAATGGCTACGACCGCCAATTGGAGACCGCTGTTAAAGAAATGATGAAAACTGTTAAGTAAAGAGATGGCTTCCCCCTCAAGTTCCTCCCCGCAACGGGGAGGTGCCCTGAGGGGCAGAGGGTTATGATAGCCGTCAAAAAGTAATATGAAAAGAACTGCTATAATTTTGCTGCATTGCCCCGACAGACCAGGCATCATCTCCGATGTCACCAACTTCATCACCGTCAATCAGGGCAACATCATCTACCTCGACCAGTATGTCGATAGGGTAGAGAACGTATTTTTCATGCGTATAGAGTGGCAACTCGAGAAGTTTGCCATTCCTGAAGAAAAGATAGAAGACTATTTCAACACTCTCTATGGTCAGAAGTACCAGATACATTTCCGACTGTATTTCTCCGACCAGAAGCCCCACATGGCCATCTTTGTATCTAAGATGTCGCACTGTCTTTATGACCTGTTAGCGCGTTATAGCGCAGGCGAGTGGGATGTGGAGATTCCTCTCATTATCAGCAACCATGAAGATATGCGACCAGTAGCGCAGAAGTTCGGCATTCCTTATTTCTGTCTGCCCATCACCAAGGAAAACAAGGCAAAGCAGGAGGAGATAGAAATGCAGCTGTTGAAAGACAATGGCATCACCTTCATCGTACTGGCACGTTATATGCAGGTCATCTCTGAGGAAATGATTGCCCGTTACCGCCATAAGATTATTAATATCCATCACTCGTTCCTGCCCGCCTTCATAGGTGCCAAACCTTATCATGCAGCCTTCGAGCGAGGTGTCAAGATCATTGGCGCTACCGCCCACTACATCACTACCGAGCTGGATGCAGGTCCTATCATCGAGCAAGATGTGGTGCGTGTCACCCATAAAGACACCATCGAGACATTGGTCAACAAGGGCAAGGACCTCGAGAAGATTGTCCTCTCTCGTGCCGTTCAGAAGCACATCGAGCGCAAGATCCTCACCTTTAAGAACAAGACGGTGATCTTTAACTGATTCTTCCATTTTGGTGATCCCATCGTTATATAAAATGAACCCCGATAGTTAGACAAAACTATCGGGGTTCACTTTGTTTTCACTTCTTTAGCACAACGGTAACTCCACGGGCGGCTTGAGCGCCATAGACGAGGGCCGACTCAATATCGGCCGTCTTGCTTGGACCGCTGATGAAGGTGCCGAACTTGTATTGCTGGAAGTATTCTGCTGACGTTGCTAATCGTGCATAGGCTTCATGCATGTTGTTCACAATATCATCACGTCTCAGGATGATGACCAGATACTCAGATGCAAAGCAGACGGCCTTCTCCTTCATCTGTTGCGGAATCCAGATGCAGGCATTTTCAGCCACACCTATGCGACCTTCAATGATGCCTACGTCCACCTTCATCAAATCTTCGACATGTTCAACGGTATCAGGATTCAAGTCGGCCTCGATGCCTGGAAGATTGCTTGCCAGCACCTTTGCCTCAGGATAGGCCTTGCGAATGAGCTCATTCAGATTGTCGCTTTCTTCCATCTCTATGAGCTTGGCCCCAGCCGTTGTGGTGGTCTTCTTGATGAATTCTGCCACAGGATCAGGAAACGTAATGGGATTCAATCCACTCAAGTCAGGAAAGTCGTAGGTTTCACGCGTGTTCTTCCGCAGCCTTTCCAGTATTTCTTCTCTTGCACTCATAGTTCTTCCTCCTTCCATAATTCGTGGAACGACTTCTTGGGGAATGTCATCATCTGATGACCGTAGGCCCAAGGATTCAGTTTCATATTGATCAGTGAGTCAGGCACCCAGTTGACCATCGGTGACAACCACAGGGCTCCTTTATAGACCGATGGGTGATTGAACAGGAACGACATGCCCTTCGACATCATTTTCTTCATAGGATCAGCCTTGCCGAGCGAGTCGAGTTGTTGGCGCCAACGATAGATCTGCGTAGAAAGGTCGACCTTGACAGGACACACATTATCGCATGAACAGCAAAGCGAACAAGCCGACACATTGTCGGAATACTGCTTGGCATCACGCAACATGCCCAGATTGATGCCAATAGGTCCGGGAATGAAATAAGTGTAGCTATAGCCAGACGAACGGCGATAGACAGGACATGTATTCATGCAGGCCCCACAGCGCATGCATTTCAGTGTCTGCCAATGTTCCTCGTTGCCAAGCATTGAGCTGCGCCCATTATCCACGAGGATGATGTGCATCTCACCACCAGGGCGAGGTCCACGGAAATGACTGGTATAGACGGTGGTCTCCTGACCCGTTCCGTTGCGTGCCAACAGTCGTTGGAACACTCCCATCGCCTCATAGTTCGGAATAAGCTTCTCGATGCCCATCGACACGATATGCAGCTTGGGGAATGAAGTCGACATATCAGCATTGCCCTCATTGGTGCAAACCACCACATCGCCCGTCTCTGCAATACCGAAGTTGGCTCCTGTCATACCCGCTTCTGCCTCGGCAAACTGCTGGCGCAGATGCATACGGGCCACGTAGGTAAGGAAGGTAGGATCGTTGGGATCATCGCTCTGATTACTAGTCAGGTCGGGATTATCCATCAGTCCCTTTTTGCGGAAGCAGTCGCCGATGTCCTCACGATGCACATGAAGAGCTGGCATTACAATGTGGCTGGGGGCTAACTTCATCAGTTGGAGGATGCGTTCACCCAGGTCGGTCTCAACAACATCAATGCCACACTTCTCCAGATGCTCGTTCAGATGGCACTCCTCAGTGAGCATACTCTTGCTCTTTACTACCTTTTTCACCTGATGCTTCGATAATATGTCGAAGACAATGCGGTTGTATTCATCGGCATCGGTCGCCCAATGGACCTGAACACCGTTCTTGACGGCATTACTCTCAAACTTTTCCAGATAATCGGCCAGATGGGTGATGGTATGCTTCTTAATCTGATTGGCAGCTTCGCGCAAGACCTCCCATTCAGGTAAAGCCTGGGCCATGCGGTCGCGCTTCTGACGGACGCCAAAGAAAGTCTGGTCATGACGCTGTACCACCTCTGGGTGCTGCTGGTAAACTTCAGCAGCTTTAGAATGTTGTGTACTCATAGGCCGGAAGCAAGTATTTGTGCAACATGAATAAACTGTATAGGCAGATGCTCTTTTTCAGCTACGCCTTGCATGTGCATCAGACAAGATGAGTCGGGACCAGTCACATATTCGGCACCCGTAGCGATATGTCGTTTCACCTTGTCGATGCCCATCCTGCGGCTGACGGCCTGCTCTTCGACGGCAAACATACCCCCGAAGCCGCAACACTCGTCAGGGCGTTCCGGTTCGACTACCTCGATTCCTTCCACCAGTTGCAACAGGTCAATTATCTTATTGAAACGAGGCACGTTGCGCTCTGATGGCGATGAGAGTCCCAATTCCCTCACTCCGTGGCAAGAGTTGTGAACGCTTACCTTATGGGGAAACTTGGCAGGCAAGCTCTTCACCTGGATGACATCGTGCAGAAACTCTACGATATCTGTTGTCTTGGCAGCTGCATCACACGAACGACCTTTCATCAGATGGGGATGAAAGCAACGCACATAAGCCGCACAACTGGCCGACGGAGCCACCACATAATCGTATGGAGCAAATAGTTCGTCGAACTTCTTTGCCAACGGCTCTGCCATGTGTTCAAAGCCCGCATTCCCCATAGGTTGTCCGCAACACGTTTGCCGTTCGGGGTACTCCACATCAAGTCCCAAGCTTTTTAAAAGCCTGTATGTCGATACGCCCACCTCAGGGTAGAGCGCATCGACATAGCAAGGAACGAATAATCCAATCTTCATAGATTACATATCTTCATAAGTATCCAGATAGGTCACATGGGTTACGAGATATTCCTCAACGCCATGCTTACCGTCGGCACCACCGATGCCACTCTTCTTCACGCCAGCGTGGAAACCCTGAATAGCCTCAAAGTGTTCGCGGTTGACATAGGTCTCACCAAACTCCAATTCGCGGCAAGCCTTCACAGCTACGTTCAGGTCCTTCGTGAAGATGCTCGATGCCAAACCATATTCACAATCGTTGGCCATAGCAATCACTTCGTCGATATCAGAGAATTCAATCAACGGTATCACAGGACCGAAGGTCTCTTCGTGGATGATGTCCATATCCTGACGACAATTGTCAAGTACCGTAGCAGCATAGAAATAGCCCTTCTCGCCAACCCTATGACCACCGCACAGCAACTTGGCACCCTGCTTGATGGCACGTTCCACCTTTTCAGTACCGCTCTCCAGAGCACGCTGTTCCACCAATGGACCCATATCAACGCTCTCTTCAGCGCAAGGATCGCCCACCTTTACGGCACTCATCTTAGCCACAAGAATATCCGTAAACTGCTTCTTCACTTCCTTCTGCACATAAACGCGCTCGGCATTATTACAGATTTGTCCGTTATTACCGATACGGCTGTCAACAATCCATTGTGCAGCACGTTCCAAATCGGCATCCTTCATGACGATAGCAGGAGCCTTGCCGCCCAGTTCGAGCGATACCTTAGTGATGTTCTTCGCAGCTGCAGCCATGATGCTTTCGCCTGCACTTACAGAACCTGTCACGCTGACAATATCAATCTTTGGCGAGCCAGCCATCTCGTTACCGATAACAGAACCCTTACCTGTCACAATATTGATGACACCTGCTGGAAGTCCTGTTTCGGCTACCACCTTTGCAAATTCAGTACAGTTCTCAGGAGTGAGCTGAGAAGGTTTGATGACAATCGTACAACCAGCTATCAATGCAGCACCAGCCTTACGGGCAATAAGGAAGAATGGGAAGTTCCAGGGCAGAATACCTGCTACGACACCGATTGGCTTCTTCGTCAGCAGGATGGTCTCGTTGGGACGGTCGCTGGGGATAATCTCACCCTCGATATGACGTGCGAAGGTAGCCATATACTCAAAGTAGGCAATGGTAGCGCCCACCTCGATGCTGGCCCATGTGCGTGTCTTACCTTGCTCGCGCATGATAATCTCAGTAAATTCCTTTTCACGCTTCTTGATACCTTCAGCCATTTTCAGCAGGTACTGTGCACGCTCTATGGCAGGCGTCTTTCCCCATGCCTTCTGAGCTGCACGGGCAGCGTCCAGTGCACGGTTCACATCCTCAATCGTGCCTTCGGGCTGACGTGAGATCACTTCCTCGGTTGACGGGTTTAGTACATCAATCCATTTTCCGTTCGAGCTTTCGCAGAACTGACCATTGATATACATTTGTAAGTCTTTCATGTTTTTAGTTTGTTAGGTTAGTAAATGATGTATTTTGTTCTTGTGAGCAAATATAATAAAAAAAAGTCACCCTACGAGTGTGAACTCGCCTCTTTTTGATAATTTAACGTGAGTTCGAAGAAATATATTGTCCCGATTTAGGTCTAAATGAGTTGAAAGAGGTGTGCAGGACATCTCAAGCGAGGCGAGAGCATATCAGGTTGCATACGTAAACGCCAAAGTCAAGGTTCTGTTATCCTCATTAAGAAGAAGTAATGCGTCACACCAAAACAACTTGTTTTGGTGTCGCTATGATGCTCCTTACAGGGTGTTAGATAGTATCGAACCACAGCAAAACAACTTGTTTTGTTGCAAGCAAAAACAGTGTAACTTCTGAACAAAGCTACACTCATATAAAACTATTAAGTATCAAGTGATTAGTGAGTATAGTGTAACTATGTAACTATGGCCAACACACTTCATGAACTCATATTCGTTGACGAGGGACGTAATTTATGCAAAGATGGTCATTACTATATTCATCCTTCTTTGGACGATTGTCGCTCAATCTCAGTAAGAGAAGCAGCTCGTATGCAATCCTTTCCCGATAATTTTTACTTCGAGGGCAGTCGTTCTGCAATGTTTGGCTTATACTCTCAATGAAATCTTCCTACTGGATAAACGTGTAAAAACGTATGAGGAGCAAGTGGCTCAGCCTTTGGTAGCTGCTGAAGGTGGCTGTGAATATAAGTAACAAACCATGGCCATACAATTGACAGGCAGACGAACAAGCAGGTTGTCGATGCGTATTGTAAAGAACGGCGATGTGCATGTGTCGGTTCCTTTGGGTGTGTGGTGAATGTGGTTGCCTGAGGTCTTGAAAGTGTTTTTAATGCTATAGAATAGTGTTGTAAAACAAGTTTTTGGGTTATTTATTTTGTGATTTGACAAAATGTTACTAAATTTACAAATTCAATGATATGATATAGAATTGCTATGAAAGCAGAAAACAAAGATAATAAGAAAGTTAAGAACAAAATACAGCAAGAGCAACAGCCTGGAAAATTAGTTGCTATCAAGGCTTTTCTAAAGAGTGAGACCTTGCATTTCATTTTGGGTCTGGCCATTGCACTGATGGCTGCTTTTGCTCTTGTTTCCTTCGGTTCGTTTTTCCTCTATGGCGCCGCTGATCAAAGCGTGATCGATCATAATGCTGCTGTTGATGTGCAGCCGGGTGAGACGGATGTACAGAACCTGGGTGCCATACGGGGGGCGCAGTTGGCGGACTATTTTATCAACCGTCAGTTTGGTGCACCGTCTGTCTTTATGGTCATCTTCTTCCTTGTGTTGGGCTTGAAGATGATGCGCGTGGTGAAGATAAGGCTGTGGAAATGGTTCATCGGGTGCTCACTGCTGATGGTGTGGTGCTCGGT
>OMSH01000095.1 GCA_900313715.1 uncultured Prevotellaceae bacterium | reverse complement strand
TTGGCGGTGTGCCTCAACGCTGACCGTTTTGGCGAACTGGTGGATCCTTTTGACGGCTTGGAGGATTTGAAGGAGGGCACCATCCGTACACCGCTTGACCCAGATATCACTTTTAGTGACGATCCTCTGCGTATGATGCGTTGCATCCGATTTGCTACCCAGTTGAACTTCTTTATCGATGACGAGACTTTTGAATCGCTGGAGCATAACCGTGAGAGAATCAGCATAATCTCAAAAGAACGTATCAACGATGAGCTGAATAAGATTATTATGGCCAAAACGCCCTCGAAAGGCTTTGTGGAGCTGGATCGCTGTGGGTTGTTGTCTTTGATTTTCCCCGAATTGGTGAAGTTGCAGGGTGTAGATACCCGTAACGGTCGTGGTCACAAGGATAATTTCTATCATACCTTAGAGGTGCTTGATAATGTGAGCCGTAACACCGATAACCTGTGGTTACGGTGGGCTGCGTTGTTGCACGATATCGGCAAGCCTGCTACCAAGCGATGGGAGCCTGGGGTAGGGTGGACCTTCCATAACCATAATTATATAGGCGAGAAGATGGTGCCTCAGATTTTCAAGCGGATGAAGTTGCCGCTGAATGAGAAGATGAGATATGTTCAGAAGTTGGTGGGTTTGCATATGCGCCCCATTGCTATGGTAGATGATGAGGTGACGGATTCTGCCGTGCGCCGTATGATGTTTGAGGCAGGAGATGATATTGATGACTTGATGCTGCTTTGCGAGGCAGATATCACCAGCAAGAACCGTGAGAAAAAGGAACGCTACTTGCAGAACTTCCAGATTGTGCGCCAGAAGATGGAGGAACTGAAGGTAAAAGACCATCGCCGTAATTTCCAGCCCATTGTGGATGGTAATGAGATCATGCAATTATTCGGACTTACTCCAAGTCGCGAAGTAGGACTGCTGAAGGATGCCCTTAAAAACGCCATCTTAGATGATAACCTGCCAGACAACCGTGAGGCAGAAATGGCCTTCTTGGTGGAAAAGGCGGCAACCATGGGGCTGAAGCCACTAAAATAAAAAGGCCTCAAAAACTTTGATATGTGCTAAAAGTTTCGGATATTTGTAAGCTAATAAGGAAAAACTAACGGTTTATGAAAGGAATCATTCTCGCTGGTGGCAGTGCTACACGTCTTTATCCTCTGTCGAAGGCAATCTCCAAGCAGATTATGCCAGTGTATGACAAGCCCATGATTTATTATCCTTTGTCAACACTGATGTTGGCAGGCATACGTGAGGTACTGGTGATTTCTACCCCTCGCGACTTGCCCATGTTCCGTGAGTTGCTGGGTACTGGTGAGAGCTTAGGGATGAAGTTCGAGTATAAGGTTCAGGAGAAACCCAATGGCTTGGCACAGGCTTTCGTGCTGGGTGCTGAGTTCCTGGACGGTGAGGCTGGTTGCCTTATTTTGGGCGATAACCTGTTCTATGGACGTGGGTTCGGTCAACTGCTGAGGAATGCTGCCAAGTTGGACAAGGGTGCTTGCATCTTTGGCTACTACGTGAAAGATCCTCGTGCTTACGGTGTGGTGGAGTTTGACGCGCAGGGCAAGGCAATATCGCTGGAAGAGAAACCTGCCAACCCGAAGAGCCATTATGCTGTGCCGGGTTTGTATTTCTACGACAGCACCGTTACTGCTAAGGCAGCATCATTAAAGCCGTCTGCCCGTGGTGAGTATGAGATTACCGACCTTAATAAGTTGTATCTCGATGAAGGCACGCTGAAGGTAGAGGTTTTCGGACGTGGTTTCGCCTGGCTCGATACGGGCAATAGCGACAGTCTGCTGGATGCCTCTAATTTCGTGGCTACCATACAGAACCGTCAGGGGATGTATGTGAGCTGTATCGAGGAAATTGCTTGGCGTAACGGTTGGATTGATACCCAGCAACTCAAGGATTTGGGGGAACAGTTGAGCAAGACGGCCTATGGCCAGTATTTGATTGATTTGGCAGAACATCATAAAGCATGATCGTTGACATTCGTAAATAAAGATTTTATTATATGAAGACTTATCTTGTTACAGGAGCCGCCGGATTTATTGGCTCTAACTTTGTGAAATACATGTTGCAGAAGTACGACAACGTTTGCCTCGTAATATTGGATGCTTTGACTTACGCTGGCAACTTGGGTACTATTGCCAATGACATAGACGATGAACGTTGTTTCTTTGTGAAGGGCGACATCTGCGACCGTGAGTTGGTGGAAGACCTGTTTGTCAGGTATAAGTTTGACTATGTGGTGAACTTCGCTGCTGAAAGTCATGTGGATAGAAGCATCGAGAACCCACAGCTGTTTTTGCAGACCAATATTTTAGGTACACAGAACCTGTTGGATGCTGCCCGAAAGGCTTGGGTGACAGGCAAGGATGATGATGGTTATCCTACTTGGAGGAAAGGGGTGCGCTATCACCAGGTTTCTACTGATGAAGTGTATGGTGCCTTGGGTGCAGAGGGTTATTTTGTAGAAACCACGCCTATATGTCCGCATAGCCCTTACAGTGCTTCGAAGGCTTCAGCTGATATGGTGGTACAGGCATACCGTGACACCTACAAGATGCCGGTAACTACCACGCGTTGTAGTAATAACTATGGCCCTTATCACTTTCCAGAAAAGCTAATACCTCTGATTATCAAAAATATATTGGAGGGCAAGCAGCTTCCTGTTTATGGCGATGGTAGCAATGTTCGCGACTGGCTGTATGTGGAAGACCACTGCAAGGCTATAGATATGGTGGTGCGTAACGGACGGGCTGGAGAGGTATATAACGTGGGTGGTCACAACGAGAAGACTAACCTAGAGATTGTGAAGCTCACCATCAGTACCATTCATAAGATGATGGAAGAGCAACCAGAATATCGCAAGGTGCTGAAGAAACAGGTGAAGGGTGCCGACGGAAAGATTGACATCAGTTGGATTAACGATGACTTGATTACATTTGTGAAAGACCGTTTAGGGCACGACCAGCGTTATGCCATTGACCCGACTAAAATCAAAGAAGAGCTGGGGTGGTACCCAGAGACCTGCTTTGAGGTGGGCATTGTGAAAACCATCGAGTGGTACCTCGATCATCAGGATTGGGTGGAACAGGTAACGAGCGGTGACTACCAGAAGTATTACGAAACAATGTACGGAAACAGATAATATTTAGGCTACTAACCCTCATACAATTAAAGGCTGCAGAAATGCAGCCTTTAATTTTCAATTTTCAATTATGCTTCGCATCAATTCTGTCACGACTCGGCATAGTTCAAGCAAGCTTGCCTCTGCCCTCGCTGCTCCAGAAAGTCTCAATTCTCAATT
>OMSH01000063.1 GCA_900313715.1 uncultured Prevotellaceae bacterium | reverse complement strand
TAATGAACTTGCAACTATTCTGAAAGAAGAATATGGTATTGAACCTGCTGCTGCAGCTGTTGCTGTTGCTGCTCCTGCTGCTGGTGGTGCCGCTGCTGCTGCTGAGGAAAAGACCTCATTTGATGTAGTACTGAAGAGTGCAGGTGCTGCTAAGCTTCAGGTGGTAAAGGCTGTTAAGGAGGCTTGCGGTCTTGGCTTGAAAGAAGCTAAGGATTTGGTTGATGCTGCTCCTAGCACTGTAAAGGAAGGCGCATCTAAGGAAGAGGCTGAGGCACTGAAGGCTGCTCTTGAGGGTGCAGGTGCTGAAGTTGAACTTAAGTAACAAAAAAACCTGTTAAACAGGTGACGGTTAGGAACCCTTTCCTATTTTGAAGGGTTCTTAACCTTTTTGTGTCTTTAATTTTTTAAGTTCTACTAATCCCTTTTTCAGATGTCTTCAACAGTAAATCAAAGAATTAATTTTGCTACGGCCAAGAACCCATTAGAATATCCTGATTTCTTGGACGTTCAATTGAAGTCATTCAGAGACTTTCTACAACTTGACACCCCTACAGAAAAACGTAAAAAGGAAGGTTTGTATAAAGTATTTGCTGAGAACTTCCCCATAGCTGATACAAGAAATAATTTCGTTCTCGAATTCCTGGATTATTATATTGATCCACCGCGCTATTCTATACAAGAGTGCATAGAACGTGGCCTTACCTATAGTGTCCCTCTGAAGGCGAAATTAAAGTTGTATTGTACAGACCCAGACCACGAAGACTTTGATACCGTTATACAGGACGTGTATCTTGGTACTATTCCATATATGACACCGCAGGCTACTTTTGTAATTAACGGTGCCGAACGTGTGGTTGTTTCTCAGCTTCACCGTTCACCTGGTGTGTTTTTCGGTCAAAGTGTTCATGCCAATGGTACAAGACTTTATTCTGCTCGCATCATCCCGTTCAAGGGCTCATGGATTGAGTTTGCGACTGATATTAACAACGTGATGTACGCTTACATTGACCGTAAAAAGAAGCTGCCAGTAACAACTCTTTTGCGTGCCATAGGCTTTGAAAGTGACAAGGACATCCTCGAAATCTTCAACCTGGCTGAAGAAGTGAAAGTCAACAAGAAGAGTCTTGAGAAAATTAAAGGGCGCAAATTGGCAGCCCGTGTACTGAAGTCGTGGATAGAGGATTTTGTAGACGAGGATACTGGTGAAGTTGTTTCCATTGAACGTAATGAGGTTGTAATAGATCGTGAGACTGTGATTGAGGATAAGCACGTTGAGATTATCCTTGACTCTGGCGTTCAGAATATTCTTGTACATAAAGAAGAGGCTAATCAGTCAGATTTTTCCATTATTTATAATACTCTTCAAAAAGATCCAAGTAATTCTGAGAAAGAGGCGGTGCTTTATATCTATCGTCAGTTGCGTAATGCTGATCCTGCAGATGATGCAACTGCAAGAGAAGTCATCAATAGCTTGTTCTTCTCAGAAAAAAGATACGACTTAGGTGATGTAGGGCGTTATCGTATCAATAAGAAGTTGAACTTAACAACCGATCCCGATGTAAGGGTGCTCACTAAGGAAGACATCATCGAGATTATAAATTATTTGGTAGAACTGATTAACTCGAAAGCAGATGTTGACGATATCGACCACCTGAGCAACCGTCGAGTTCGTACAGTAGGTGAACAATTGTCAAATCAATTCTCAATCGGTTTGGCTCGTATGGCTCGTACCATTCGTGAAAGAATGAATGTGCGCGACAACGAGGTGTTTACTCCAACAGATTTGATTAATGCGAAGACTATCTCTTCTGTCATTAATTCATTCTTTGGAACCAATGCCCTTTCTCAGTTCATGGATCAGACCAACCCCTTGGCAGAGATTACTCACAAGCGTCGTATGTCTGCCCTCGGTCCTGGTGGTTTGTCAAGAGACCGTGCTGGCTTTGAAGTGCGTGACGTACACTACACTCACTATGGTCGTCTTTGCCCAATCGAGACACCTGAAGGTCCGAACATTGGTTTGATTTCATCTCTCTGTGTCTTTGCTAAAATCAATGATCTAGGCTTTATCGAAACGCCATATCGTAAAGTTGAGAACGGCAAGGTGAACCTCAATCCCGATGACCTGTTGTATTTGACGGCAGAGGAGGAAGAGGAAAAGATCATCGCGCAGGGCAATGCTCCTTTGGATGATGCTGGTAATTTCACTGGTGACAGAATTCATGCTCGTCAGGATGCCGATTTCCCTGTAGTATCTCCTGATCAGGTAGATTATATGGACGTATCACCACAGCAGATTGCATCTATTGCAGCTGCGCTGATTCCGTTCCTGGAACATGATGATGCTAACCGTGCTTTGATGGGTTCTAACATGATGCGTCAGGCTGTACCATTGTTACGCAATGAGTCTCCTATTGTGGGTACAGGTATCGAACGTCAGCTGGCTCGCGATTCTCGTACACAGATAGCAGCTGAAGGTGATGGTGTGGTTGAGTTTGTTGATGCAACAACTATCCGTATCCGTTATGATCGTACTGACGATGAGGAGTTTGTGAGTTTTGACCCAGCTGTGGTTGAATACGAAATACCGAAATGGCATCGTACTAACCAGGGAATGACCATTGACCTTCGTCCAGTCTGTGAAGCTGGTGAACGTGTTACAAAAGGACAGATTTTGACAGAAGGTTATTCTACAGCAGACGGCGAATTGGCGTTGGGTAAGAACTTGCTGGTAGCTTATATACCTTGGAAGGGCTATAATTACGAGGATGCTATTGTTTTGAATGAACGCATCGTACGTTGGGATATTATGACTTCTGTACATGTGGATGAATATGCTTTGGAAGTTCGTGAGACCAAGCGTGGTATGGAGGAACTTACATCAGATATTCCTAATGTCAGCGAAGAAGCTACCAAGGATTTAGATGAAAGAGGTATTATCCGTATTGGTGCTCATGTTGAGCCTGGTGATATCTTGATAGGTAAAATTACTCCTAAGGGTGAATCAGATCCTTCTCCTGAAGAAAAACTGCTTCGTGCTATTTTTGGTGACAAAGCGGGTGATGTAAAGGATGCTTCTTTGAAAGCTAATCCATCTTTGAAAGGTGTGGTAATTAAGACCCATTTGTATTCTCGTGCTATCAAAGACCGTTCTGCTAAGCAGTCAGATAAGGTGCAACTTGAGAAGATAGACAAGAAATTTGAAGAGCATGTAGGTGAATTACGTAAGATATTGGTAGATAAACTGCTTGTGCTGACTGCTAACTATACATCTGAAGGTGTTAAAGACTTTATGGACGCTGAAGTAGTGGCTAAGGGTGCTAAGTTCACTGCTGCTACATTTGCCAATATGGACTTCAATGCTATCCAACTCAGTGGATGGACAATAGATGAACACACGAACTCGCTTATACGTTCATTGGTAATGAATTATATCAAGAAGTATAAGGAAGCCGATGCCGTGTTGCGTCGCGAGAAGTTCAATATTACTATTGGTGATGAGTTACCTTCAGGTATTATAAAGCTGGCAAAGGTCTATATTGCTAAGAAACGTAAGATAGGTGTTGGTGATAAGATGTCTGGTCGTCATGGTAACAAGGGTATTGTATCGCGTGTTGTACGTCAGGAAGATATGCCGTTCTTGGAGGATGGAACGCCTGTTGATATATGTTTGAACCCATTGGGCGTGCCTTCACGTATGAACATTGGACAGATTTTAGAAGCTGTTTTAGGTCGTGCTGGTAGAAAGTTGGGTGTTAAGTTTGCTACTCCTATTTTTGACGGTGCTTCTATCGACGATTTGAACGAATGGACAGACAAGGCAGGTTTGCCTCGCTTCGGATCAACCACTTTGTATGATGGTGAGACAGGTGAGCCATTCGAGCAGAAAGCGACGGTGGGTGTTACCTATATGTTGAAGTTAGGTCACATGGTTGACGACAAGATGCATGCCCGTTCTATTGGTCCGTACTCACTTATTACGCAACAGCCTTTGGGTGGTAAAGCACAGTTCGGTGGTCAGCGTTTTGGTGAAATGGAAGTATGGGCACTCGAAGCATTCGGTGCAGCTCATATCCTGCAGGAAATCCTGACCATCAAGTCAGATGATGTTGTAGGCCGTTCAAAGGCTTATGAAGCCATCGTCAAGGGTGAGCCGATGCCTGCTCCTGGCATTCCAGAGTCATTTAATGTGCTGATGCACGAATTGAAAGGCTTAGGACTGAGTCTTCATCTTGAGTAATAAATCATTGTCAACGATCAATATTCTATAATATATGGCTTTTAGAAAAGATAATAAGGTAAAGAATAGTTTCTCAAAGATAACAATAGGATTAGCATCTCCTGAGGAAATCTTAGAGAATTCATACGGTGAGGTTTTAAAACCTGAGACCATCAACTACCGTACATACAAGCCAGAGCGTGATGGTTTGTTCTGCGAGCGTATCTTTGGCCCTACCAAGGATTACGAATGCTATTGCGGAAAGTATAAACGCATACGTTATAAAGGTATTGTATGTGATCGTTGCGGTGTAGAGGTTACAGAGAAAAAGGTTCGCCGTGAGCGTTGCGGTCATATCGCACTGGTAGTGCCAGTGGCTCATATCTGGTATTTCCGCTCACTTCCCAACAAGATAGGCTATCTGCTGGGGATGCCTACTAAGAAGCTTGATTCTATTATCTATTATGAGAGGTACGTGGTTATCCAGCCAGGTGTGCTGGAAGGTCAGGTACAGCAATATGATATGTTGGAGGAAACCGAGTACGTTGATTTGTTGGACAAGTTGCCAAGCGACAACAAGTATTTGGATGATTCCGATCCTAATAAGTTCATCGCCAAGATGGGTGCTGAAGCTGTCTATGACATGTTGTCTCGTCTTGACCTCGATGCTCTTTCATACGAATTGCGTAATCGTGCAGAGACAGATTCATCACAGCAACGTAAGACAGAAGCTTTGAAACGCTTGCAGGTAGTGGAGTCTTTCCGAGCATCTAAGGGTATTAACAAACCAGAATGGATGATTATGAAAATCATCCCAGTAACTCCTCCTGAGTTGCGCCCGTTGGTTCCTCTGGATGGTGGTCGTTTTGCCACTTCCGACTTAAACGACCTCTATCGTCGTGTTATCATACGTAACAACCGTTTAAAAAGACTGATGGAAATTAAGGCTCCAGAAGTGATTCTCCGTAATGAGAAACGTATGTTACAGGAGGCTGTTGATTCTTTGTTTGACAACTCTCGTAAGGCAAGCGCAGTTAAATCTGAATCTAACCGACCTCTTAAATCATTGTCTGATAGCTTGAAAGGTAAGGTTGGTCGCTTCCGCCAGAATCTGCTGGGTAAGCGTGTTGACTATTCTGCGCGTTCAGTAATTGTAGTGGGCCCAGAGTTGAAAATGGGTGAGTGCGGTTTGCCAAAGTTAATGGCTGCTGAGCTTTACAAGCCATTTATCATCCGTAAGCTGATTGAAAGAGGTGTTGTTAAGACGGTTAAGAGTGCTAAAAAAATTGTAGATCGTAAGGAACCTATCATTTTTGACATACTTGAATATGTAATGAAGGGTCACCCAGTTTTGCTGAACCGTGCTCCTACTTTGCACCGTTTGGGTATTCAGGCATTCCAACCTAAGATGATTGAGGGTAAAGCTATACAGTTGCATCCATTGGCATGTACGGCTTTCAACGCCGACTTTGATGGTGACCAGATGGCAGTTCATTTGCCATTGAGCAACGAGGCTATTTTGGAAGCACAGCTGTTGATGTTAGAGCCTCACAATATTTTGAATCCAGCCAATGGCGCTCCTATTACCGTGCCTTCACAAGATATGGTTTTGGGTCTTTACTATATTACTAAATTACGTAAAGGTGCCAAGGGCGAAGGTTTGACTTTCTATGGTCCAGAGGAAGCAATAATTGCTTATAATGAACACAAGTGCGATATTCATGCCATCATCAATGTAGTGGTGAATGATGTTGATGAGAATGGTAAGGTAGTCAAGAAGCTTATGAAGGAAACATCTGTTGGTCGTGTCATGGTAAATCAGATTGTCCCCGATGAGGCTGGCTACGTAAATACTGTTATCTCAAAGAAATCCCTGCGTGATATTATCAGTCATGTAATTGAGGTTTGCGGTGTGACTAAGGCTTGTGAGTTCCTGGACGGCATCAAGAACATGGGTTACTATATGGCATTCAAGGGCGGCTTGTCATTCAACTTGGGTGATATTATTATCCCCGAGGAGAAAGAAAAGTTGGTCAACAGAGGTTATGAAGAAGTTGAGCAGGTCATCAACAACTATAACATGGGTTTCATTACCAACAACGAACGTTATAACCAGGTGATTGATATTTGGACACATGTTAACTCTGAATTGTCGAATATCTTGATGAAGACCTTGTCTAACGACAAAGATGGCTTCAATTCTGTGTTTATGATGTTGGATTCTGGCGCTCGTGGTTCTAAGGAGCAAATTCGTCAGCTTTCTGGTATGCGTGGTTTGATGGCTAAGCCTCAGAAGGCAGGTGCAGAGGGTGGCCAGATCATTGAGAACCCTATTCTTTCTAACTTTAAGGAAGGTTTGTCGGTTCTGGAGTACTTTATTTCAACCCATGGTGCTCGTAAAGGTTTGGCCGATACGGCGTTGAAGACAGCCGATGCTGGTTACCTGACTCGTCGTCTGGTGGACGTGTCTCATGATGTCATCATCAATGAAGAAGATTGCGGAACTTTGCGTGGTCTTGTTTGCACTGCTATAAAGAATAACGACGAAGTGGTAGCTACGTTGTATGAACGTATATTAGGTCGTGTGTCAGTGCACGATGTGATTAACCCAACTACAGGTAACCTGATAGTAGCTGCTGGGGAAGAAATCACAGAAGAGAAGGCACAAGAGATAGAAGATTCTCCAATTGAGAGCGTTGAGATTCGTTCAGTGCTTACTTGTGAGTCCAAGCATGGCGTTTGTGCGAAGTGCTATGGACGTAACTTGGCTACCAGCCGTATGGTTCACAAAGGTGAGGCTGTGGGTGTTATCGCAGCTCAGGCTATTGGTGAGCCAGGTACTCAGTTGACATTGCGTACCTTCCATGCTGGTGGTACTGCTGCTAACATCGCAGCTAATGCAAGTATTGTAGCCAAAAACAAATCTAAGTTAGAGTTCGAGGAGTTGCGCACGGTTGATGCTGTTAATGAAAGTGGGGAGGCTACCAAGATTGTGGTAAGTCGTCTTGCAGAAGTTCGTTTTGTGGATGTAAATACAGGTATCGTGCTTTCTACCCATAATGTTCCTTATGGTTCTACCTTGTTTGCTAACGAAGGTGAGACCGTAGAGAAGGGAAAACTGATAGCTCGCTGGGATCCATTCAACGCTGTAATCATTACAGAGGCAGCTGGTAAGTTGAAGTTCGAGGATATGATTGTGAACGTGACTTACACTGTAGAAACAGATGAATCAACAGGTTTGAGTGAATCTATTATCATAGAATCTAAAGACAAGACTAAAGTGCCAGTCGTTGGTATCTATGGAGAGAATGGTGAGCTGATTCGTACCTATAATCTCCCTGTAGGTGGTCACGTTGTGATTGAGGACGGACAGGAAGTAAAGACTGGTGATGTAATCGTGAAGATACCTCGTGCCGTTAGTAAAGCCGGCGATATCACGGGTGGTTTGCCACGAGTGACCGAGTTGTTTGAGGCTCGTAGTCCGTCAAATCCTGCTGTTGTATCTGAAATTGATGGTGAGATTACCATGGGTAAGCCAAAACGCGGTAACCGTGAGATTATCGTGACTTCTAAGACTGGCGAGACCAAGAAATATTTAGTCCCACTCTCTAAGCAGATTCTAGTACAGGAGAATGATTATGTTCGTGCTGGTACTCCATTGTCAGATGGTGAGATTACTCCAACAGACATCTTGGCTATCAAGGGACCAACAGCTGTTCAGGAATACATTGTTAACGAAGTACAGGACGTATATCGTCTGCAAGGTGTAAAGATCAATGATAAGCACTTCGAGATTATTGTACGCCAGATGATGCGTAAGGTTCAGATCGATGAGCCTGGTGATACTCGTTTCCTCGAACAACAGGTAGTTGATAAGCTGGATTTCCAGGATGAGAACGATCGCATTTGGGGCAAGAAAGTTGTGGTTGATTCTGGCGACTCACAGACTATGCATGCAGGTCAGATTGTAACTGCTCGTAAATTGCGTGATGAGAACAGTATGCTGAAACGCCGTGACATGAAACTGGTGAAGGTTCGTGAAGCTATTCCTGCAACCTCAACTCAGATCTTGCAGGGTATCACTCGTGCCGCATTGCAGACTAAGAGCTTTATGTCTGCTGCTTCATTCCAGGAAACCACCAAGGTGTTAAATGAGGCAGCCATCAATGGAAAGACGGATTATTTGGAAGGTATGAAGGAAAATGTAATCTGCGGTCACTTGATTCCTGCTGGTACAGGTCAGCGTGAGTTTGACAAGATAATCGTAGGTTCAAAGGAGGAATACGATCGTATTCAGGCCAATAAACGCACTGTCCTGGATTATGATGTAGAGGAGGCATCTTCTCATCATTTGGATGATGCTGCGTTTGGGAAATAATATTTCATGATACTTTATTGAGGGCGTATGTGAAGAACATACGCCCTCAATTGTTATAAAACACATAATAAATTATCAACTTTTAAGATTCAGGCTAAAAATACCTGAGTTTTGCTGCCAATTCCTGCTAGGAAAGTTGTAACTTTGCTCCCAAATAGATTGCTTATGACGGTAAGAGGTTTTTTTTCTTTTCGTGAAAATCGTTTCTTTTGGCTGAATATTATTGCCATGACTTTAGTAGTTGTTGTGGTTATTTTTGGTGTTCTCAAGGGATTAGACATATATACGCGTCATGGTGATGCTGTAACGGTGCCTGATGTTAAAGGAATGGGAGTTTTGGAAGCAAGGCAGATTCTTGAACAATCAGATTTGAAGTGCGTAGTGGCTGATTCCAACTATGTAGGTACCTTACCAGCTGGTTGCATACTTGATTACAACCCTACTGCTGGCCAGAAGGTAAAACGTGGACATATTATATATCTCAACATCAACACCCTCAGCGTTCCATTAGTCAATGTGCCTGATGTGGCGGATAACAGTTCGTTGCGTCAAGCTGAAGCACGACTTTTGGCGGCAGGTTTTAGAATCAGCCAGATTGAGTCGGTAGCTGGCGAGAAAGACTGGGTGTATGGTGTGAAGTATAATGGCCAGCGCCTTATGATAGGCGAGAAGGTACCCATCAATTCAACATTGTCTTTGATGGTAGGCAGTGGCGCTACTGTGCAAGACAGCTTGAGTGTTGATGGCATTGAAGTGAAACCAGATGCTTCTAAGCAATCTGAGAAAAAGCAGGCATCTGACGATGATTCTTGGTTCTAAAGCATGGCACAGCAAGATAACGAGAATTATGGTCAGTTGATTGTAGAAATTGGTTCTGCAGAGGATGATTCTCAGCATTTGACCTTTAGGGATCAGTGGGAGATAGACGATTTGGACGATGTTGAGCCGATTGTTTCCGGGCCGCAGCTCTACGAACATTTTAGGGTGGTCGTGGACAAAGGCCAGGAGATGCGACGTGTAGATAAGTATCTCTTTGACAAGATTACCAATGCCTCTCGTAATCGCATTCAAAAAGCAGCAGATGCAGGTTATGTGATGGCAAATGGCAAACCTGTCAAATGTAGCTATAAGGTTAAGCCTTTGGATGTCATCACCTTAATGTTGGATCGCCCGCGTTATGAGAATGAGATTATTCCGCAGGACATTCCGCTGGATGTGGTTTATGAAGACGATTCCGTAATTGTAGTCAATAAACCTGCTGGCTTAGTGGTTCACCCAGGACATGGCAATTGGACCGGCACGTTGGTAAATGCTATTGCTTGGCACCTAAAAGATACCAACTACGACGCCAACGATGTGCATGTGGGACTTGTTCATCGTATTGATAAAGACACCTCTGGTTTGCTGGTGGTGGCAAAGACACCTGATGCGAAGACCCACCTCGGTAATCAGTTCTTGCATAAAACGACCAAACGCTGTTATAATGCATTGGTTTGGGGGGATATGGAGCAAGAAGAGGGAACCATAGTGGGTAATGTCGGGCGAAATCCAAAGGATAGGATGCTGATGGCTGTTTTGCCTGAAGGTCAAGGTAAGCATGCTGTGACCCACTATCGCGTTTTAGAGCGATTTGGTTATGTTACGTTGGTGGAGTGCGTTCTCGAAACGGGTCGCACGCATCAGATTAGAGTTCACATGAAGCATATTGGCCATGTGTTATTTAATGATGAGCGTTACGGAGGTAACGATATACTGAGAGGTACCCGTTTTGCCAAGTATAAACAGTTCGTCAATAATTGTTTTGATATTTGTCCTCGTCAGGCACTCCATGCTAAGACCCTGGGTTTCACCCATCCAGTCACAGGCAAGGAGATGTTTTTCTCAACAGAGTTGCCCTCTGATATGCAGGGACTCATAGAGAAATGGAGGAGTTATACGATAAATAGAAGTTTAACAGAATGAAAAAGGTTATAGCGATTGTTGCAGGTGGTGACACCTCGGAATATCATGTTTCCCTACGAAGTGCTCAGGGACTCTATTCCTTTATTGATAAGGAGAAATATGATTTATATATTGTCGTGATGCACGGCCTCGATTGGTACGTCCAACTTGACGGTGAGAAGTGTGCGGTTATTGATCGTAACGACTTTAGTTTTACTTATGATAGTAAAAAGGTAAAGTTCGACTTTGCCTATATCACCATTCATGGTACACCAGGCGAAGATGGATTGTTGCAGGGCTATTTAGATATGCTCCATATTCCTTATTCTTGCTGTGGAGTATTGGCGGCATCTCTTACATACGACAAGTTTGCATGTAACCAGTATCTCAAGTCTTACGGCATCCCGGTGGCTGAGTCTATTCTTTTGCGTGAAGGTCAGCATATCGATGACGACAGGGTGTTGCAAGAGATAGGTCTGCCTTGCTTTATCAAGCCCAGTCTGGGAGGTTCCAGTTTTGGCGTTACTAAGGTAAAAAACCGTGAACAAATACAGCCTGCCATTGCCAAGGCATTCAAAGAGGCTAAAGAAGTTGTAATAGAATCTTTCCTCGATGGTACAGAAATTACCTGTGGATGCTACAAGACCTCTACTAAGTCGGTAGCCTTTCCTATCACCGAGGTTGTGACTGACAACGAGTTTTTTGATTATGATGCCAAATACAATGGTCAGGTGGATGAAATAACCCCAGCCCGCATCTCCGACTCCTTGCGTGATCGTGTTCAGCAAGTAACCCTTGCCATTTATGATATCATAGGTGCCTATGGTATCATTCGCGTTGACTATATTATTACTTCTGGCGAGAAGATCAACCTATTGGAGGTTAATACTACTCCTGGAATGACTGCCACCAGCTTCATCCCTCAACAAGTCCGTGCCGCAGGACTGGATATTAAGGATGTGATGACTGACATTATAGAGGAAAAATTCAAATAAATTCGAGCTACAGATTACGATTTATGACTACCGAATTTGATGAAATACGCCCTTATCTGGACGAAGAGTTGCCTCAGATATATGAGGAATTGATAGCTGACCCCGCCTTTGTGAAAATTGTTGGCGGTGTGCTGCCTTTTCCTTTCGAGGTTATTGCCGAGCGCATGCGTGCGTGCAAAACGAAGCTTGAATTCCAGAAGGCTTTTTGCTATAGGTTTCTTCGTGGCCTTGCCGATTCATCCACTCAGGGGGTCACTAGTAACTTGGACACTTTGAAGGATTCCACATGTGCTTATACCTTTATTTCCAATCATCGTGACATCATCTTAGACTCTGGCTTCCTCTCAGTTCTTCTGGTTGAGAACGGCCTGGACACAGTTGAAATTGCCATAGGCGACAACCTGCTTATTTATCCTTGGATCAAGAAGCTGGTACGCATCAATAAGTCGTTTATCGTGCAACGTGCCCTCACCATGCGTCAGATGCTGGAGTCATCTGCCCGTATGTCCAGATACATGCACTATACCATCAACGAGAAGAACCAGTCCATTTGGATTGCTCAACGTGAGGGACGTGCCAAGGATTCCAATGATCGTACACAGGACAGTGTGCTGAAAATGTTGGCTATGGGTGGGGAAGGAGATTTCTTGGATCGCCTGCTGGAGATGAATATTGTTCCGTTGTCTATCTCTTATGAGTATGACCCATGTGATTACCTGAAAGCCAAGGAATATCAGCTCAAGCGGGATGTGTTAGATTATAAAAAATCTACTGCCGATGACTTGAAAAATATGGAAACGGGTATGTTTGGTTTCAAGGGTAGGGTGCATTTCCATGTGGCTCCATGTATCAACGACCAGTTACGTAAGCTTGACAGAAGCATGAGTAAGCAAGATTTGTTTACCAGTGTTTCTTCCATTATTGACAGAAGCATCCATGCTAATTATCGTTTCTATCCAGGTAATTACGTAGCACACGATCTGTTGAATTATTCAACTCGTTTTGCCAACCGTTATACGAAAGAAGACAAGGAGCGTTTTGAGACATATCTGGCTCAGCAGATTGAGAAGATCGATATAGCTGACAAGGATGTAGGTTATCTCCGTCATATGCTCTTGCTGATGTATGCCAACCCGCTTATTAATTATATGAAATTAGGACTATAAGTGCCTTTTGTGTTATGAGGAAATGTCAATGGTTGATGGCAATCTTTCTGCTAGTGTCTATTTTGGTTTCATGCAGCAAAGACTCTTATCATTATCCTTCCGTTAAAGAAGAGTTTTTCTGTGGTTTTGCCAAGGCTGATGGTATGCTGGAATACATCATTACCGATGATGGCACAAAGCGTGTGGTTACCGAATGGGGCAATCAACTTGAGAAACTCAAGCCAGATACCTTGTTTCGACTGATGGGTTATTATGAGGAACTGTCAGCCGATAAGGTGAAGGTTCATTCGTTTGTCAACGCTATTTCTTCTAAGCCGGTGCCTGCTGTTCATTATGCAGACAGTGTGCCTACTGCACCTATTATCCTACATAGTGCTTGGCTTGGCAACCAATATATAAATATGGTGTTGGCAGTGAAAAGTGGTGGCAAGAAGCATCGTGTCGTTTTTTTAGAGGAAGCTGTCACAAATATTGATGCTGAGGGAATCGTTCATGTAGTTTTCAGTATTCATCACAATGATGCTGGCGATGCCCGAGTATATGAAGCACGTGGCTATGCCTCTTTACCTTTGCTTCCGTACCTCAATCCGCCTGTCCGGCAACTTAACATCACACTCAAATATACAGACTATGAGGGCAATGCCCATGATTATTCCTTTTTATATAATAACTAAAGATATAATGATATGAAATTCTCCATCGTTGCCTTTTTCTCTTTTTTGTTTGGTGCATGCCAACCCGCTACAGAAGGTTTGAGAGTTATACCTGCCAAAGAGTTTGCTGAATTCATAATGCAAACAGATGTCCAAATACTTGATGTGCGTACTTTGGAAGAGTTTGATGCGGGGCACATTCATGGAGCTATGATGATTGATTACCGTACTGACCCTGATGGCTTTTTGGAAAGGGCTGAGGCTCTGCTACAGAAAGACAAGCCTGTTGCTCTTTATTGTCGCAGTGGCAAGCGCAGTCATGCAGCAGCCGAACTCATGTTAAAAAATGGTTTCAAACGGATAGTTGAGTTAGATGGTGGTATCATAGCTTGGCAAGAAGCTGAGATGCGGATAGATACAGAGTGATGTAACTGGATGGTTAAGTTACTTTTATTGATTCCTTGGCATGTATATATCAAAATAGTATGTGAATGTTGGGGTACATTGCATACATAGCTCTATTGACCTGCACTGGGCGTTTGAATAATGAGCACAATTGGTACATAGGTCTGTAACGGCTTGTTCCCACGTCAGGAACTGACAGTTCCCCCTAAAGGGATTGACTGTTCCTCCCAAGGGAACAGGCGGGGAACAATATCGCGACTAGTCGTTAAGATATCTTCTTAAATTATCAGTTGGTAAATGGTGAAGGATAAGTGGATGCTGAAGGCTCAAATCGCCTTATTTCATCTATATAATTTCATGCATTTTTATATAGATTATCCATGTTCATATGGAGGAAAAGGACTCTTCGTTGTAGTCTGTTACAAATTCTCCGAAGATAATCCGTAGTGAAAAAAAGTAGTCTAACCTTTCGCAATTTACCGGAAAATGCGTATATTTGCACGCAATAAATTCTAAAAGCATTATAATTATGTCATTTATTGCAGACAAAGTAGTGATGGACGGATTGACTTACGATGATGTATTGTTGATTCCCGCCTATTCCGAGGTTCTTCCAAAGACCGTTGACCTTTCAACAAAGTTCACCAGACACATTGATCTGAAAATTCCTTTTGTAACAGCTGCTATGGACACTGTTACTGAGGCAAAGATGGCTATCGCTATT
>OMSH01000230.1 GCA_900313715.1 uncultured Prevotellaceae bacterium | reverse complement strand
TAAAAAAACGCGGCGCAAAGTTACCACTTATTTATCATATTTTGAACTTCTTCGCTAATTTTTTTAGCAAAATCTTCAAATTTCATCGTTCCTTGGTCGCCGGAACCCTGCTTTCGAACAGAAACCTCACCATTTTCAGCCTCTTTTTCACCAACAATCAGCATGTATGGGATACGTTTCATCTCGTTATCACGAATCTTACGACCGATCTTCTCGTTACGGTCATCCACCAAAGCACGGATATCGAATCGCTTCAAATACTTCTGCACCTCAGCAGCATAGTCATTGAATTTCTCACTGATAGGCAGGATAGCCACCTGATCTGGAGTAAGCCACAATGGGAACTTTCCTGCTGTATGTTCAATCAAAACAGCGACAAAGCGTTCCATAGAACCAAATGGCGCACGGTGAATCATCACTGGACGGTGTTTGAGATTATCAGAGCCAGTGTATTCCAACTCAAAGCGTTCAGGCAGGTTGTAATCTACCTGAATAGTACCCAATTGCCAACGGCGACCAATAGCATCCTTTACCATAAAGTCAAGCTTAGGTCCATAGAAGGCAGCCTCTCCATATTCTATCTTTGCAGGCAAGCCCTTTTCCTGACATGCCTCAACAATGGCACGCTCCGCACGTTCCCAATTCTCATCAGAACCGATATACTTTTCATGGTCATTAGGATCACGCAATGAAATCTGAGCCTCAAAGTTCTGGAAATCCATCGAGCTAAACACGATAGAAATAATATCCATCACTCGTAAAAACTCATCTTTCACCTGATCTGGACGGCAGAAGATATGTGCATCATCCTGTGTGAAGCTACGTACACGTGTCAGTCCGTGCAACTCACCACTCTGTTCATAACGGCAAACCGTACCAAACTCAGCTATACGCAAAGGCAGGTCTTTGTAAGAACGAGGACTGTTTTTATACATCATACAGTGATGAGGACAGTTCATGGGTTTCAAGAAGTACTCTTCACCCTCTTCTGGCGTATGTATAGGCTGGAATGAATCCTTACCATAGTGGGCATAGTGCCCAGATGTAATATAAAGCAGCTTGTTGCCAATAGGAGGAGTAATCACCTCCTGATAGTCGTAACGAGACTGAATACGACGCAAGAATTCCTGCAGACGCAAACGCAAAGCGGCACCTTTAGGCAACCACATAGGCAAGCCCTTACCAACTGTCTCGGAGAACATGAAAAGGTCCATTTCCTTACCAATCTTACGATGGTCACGTTTCTTAGCTTCCTCCAGCATCACAAGATACTCATCCAACAACTTCTTTTTGGGGAAGGAAATACCATAAATACGCGTCATCTGCTCACGGTTTGCATCACCACGCCAGAAAGCAGCCGACACACTGGTTAATTTAATGGCTTTAATAGCGCCAGTATTCATCAAGTGAGGGCCACGACACAAGTCGGTAAAAGCACCTTGCGTATAGGTAGAAATCGTACCATCTTCAAGATCTTGATCAATATGCTCACACTTATAAAGCTGGCCATCGGCATTAAATAGCTTCAGGGCATCTGCTTTAGATACCTCACGACGAACAAGTTCTTCTTTCTTAGCAGCCAGTTCCTGCATCTTTTTCTCGATAGCAGGCAAGTCACTTTCTTTGATCACTACGCCCTCTTTAGGCATCACGTCGTAGAAAAATCCGTTTTCAATGGCCGGACCGAAACCGAACTGGATGCCAGGATACAACTCCTGCAATGCTTCTGCTAACAAATGGGCGCTGGTATGCCAGAAAGTATGTTTTCCTTCTTCGTCGTCCCACTTGTAAAGCACAACCTTGGCATCCTCGTTAATAGGGCGGTTCAAATCGTAGGTCTCACCATTGACGCCACAAGACAAAACATCCTGTGCCAAGCGAGAGCTGATGCTCTCTGCAATCTGCAAACCGGTAACTCCGCTTTCGTACTCACGTACAGAGCCATCGGGAAATGTAATCTTTATCATATATCTTTAATCTTATTATTCAAGTTAATCGAACTGCAAAAATACGAATAAACGAGAGAATTTCAAAAGAAATAACTTGTTTTTCTTTTTATTTCAGCAGGAAAGGAATGAAGAGAAGACAATGTCTGCCATTACTTACTCCGTAAATCGCTTGATAACATTGTAAGCTGAAGCGATACCCAACTCACCAGCCTTACTTAAATCTGCTATACCCAAACGGTTATTCCCCAAGAAAATATGGGTAAGACCACGATTATAATATGCTTCCGCAAAGTCAGGTTTCATATCAATCACCTTGTCATAATCAGTTAACGCTGAGCGATATTCTTTCATTTGGGTAAGCAGGCAAGCCCTATTGTAATAGCCATACACAAAATCAGGCACCAAATCAATCACCTTGTCCAGGTCTCTACGCACCAAACTATAGTCCATCGCATCCAACTTATCCGTCCTAAGTTGTCCCACCACAAGAGAGGTGGACTGTTGTGCCTGGTTCTCCGCCATTTGATATTCAAACTGCTTGAACCTGACAATCGCCCTCATAAAATAAGCTGGAAAGAAAGTATCATCAATCAGAAGACATTGTGTAAAATCACTAATGGCATTTGAGAAGTCCTGTACCAAATAGAAATCCAAACCACGCATAAAACGACGCATCGGATCATTCATATTGGACACGATATCGGCACTTCGCTGATCAATGAGAGCGAAATGAAGGTTTACCTGGTTGGCATCCAAAGCTGCCTCATTATTTGTAATCAACAAGTCACGGTAGAAAGTCTTGTTATGATTGAGTTCATCCACATACCGATAGTAATGCATCGTCCTCTTCATATCGGTAGGCCTTTCATAGAAAGTGAGCACAAACATCCCCTCAGGCTTGATGGTCACATTACGGTCCTGCACCCTACCCCTACTATCATTGGCGTATGTACGATTGGTTTCTGTATCATCAGCAATAACCAGCTTGTGATAATTCTCCACATTCTTATCACTTCGCTTACGGGTTGTACTGGCGGCATCCTCCTGTTCGGCATCAGCCGTCGTGTTGTCTTGTGTAGGTTTGTTGGTAGAGGTTTGATTCAACCTGTCAATCTGTGCCCGCATAATAGCAAACTCGTCTTGTTGGGCACCTCGGGAATCTCCTATCTTCCGGCGGGCATCAGCACGCTGGTAGTACCCTGCCGTAAATTCGGGATAGACGGAAAGTACTTTAGAGAAATCCACGATAGCACCCCGATAATCACCAGTCTGCGCCCGCAACAAGCCACGATTATAAGTAGCCATCATGTCATCGGGATCAATATTCAGCACGAAGTCGAAATCTTCTATTGCCCTATTGTCATCCCCTACCTGTGCACGTAACAAGCCTCGATTATAATGTCCCATGAAGTTACCTGGATCTATATCGAGTGCCAAGTCATAATCGCTCATGGCACCACGCAAATTATGCTGATGAAAACGTGCTAAAGCCCTGTTAATATAATTACTTGCATTTCTGACACTTAATCGGATAGCCTGATCAAAATCCTCTTCTGCCTCTTGATATCTACCTTGTTTCAATTTTACAACTGCCCTTGCGCTCCATCCCCCAGGCTCGAATTTTTCCAGCTCAATGGCTTTGTCGAAATCGACCAGCGCTTGTGTAGTATCTTTCTCATTGAGCAACACCTCACCTCTCATCAGATAAGCGGTGGCATAACGGGGTGCCACTTCCAGCAAACGATTCAAATCATCTTTAGCCTGCTCGTATTCTTTCTGTTGCATGTGACAGAGCGAGAGATTGTGCCAAAGAACCACATTCTCGGGGTCAAGTCGCAAAGCAGCAGTATAGTCTTGTATGGCGTCAGTATATTTCTGCTGACGGATACGGGACAGTCCCCTAATCTGATAAGCACCCACCACAAAAGGATTACGGTCGATGGCCATATTACAATCATTCTCAGCGCCCACATAGTCATCCAAATAGAATTTAGCCATACCTCTATAAAAATAGGGTTCATAGAGATAAGGTTTGGCACTGACAACCTGGTTGAAGTATTGAATAGACAACACATAGTCCTCAAAATACAAGGCATTCCGGGCGATAGCCATCACTCGGTCTGTATTGATTTGAGCCATCATCAGATTGGGCACAAATAATAGTAGTAATAGTAGTTTGTGTATATTCATTCTGTTTGCTAAATCTTAACGGCCTTATACCGATAAGCACAACGGACCTTACCTTTCAGCATAGCCCCAAGTTTTCCTCTTATCATCTGCTTACGGAGTGAAGAAATGTGGTCGATGAACATCTTGCCCTCCAGATGGTCAAACTCATGCTGCATCACCCTTGCCAAATAGCCTTCTACCATCTCGTCATGCGGTTGCAAATCTTCATCAAGATACTTTACATGAATCTTGCCGGCTCTCTTCACATTCTCATGAATGCCAGGAATACTCAAACAACCTTCATCCATATCTTCTAACTCACCGCTGGTTTCCAGAATATGTGGGTTGATAAAAGCCTTTCGGAACCCCTTGAACTCAGGAAACTCATCTGACAATACATCCAGATTGATAACTACAACTCGTATCGGCAGACCTATCTGCGGAGCTGCCAAGCCAACGCCCTCTGCAGCATCCATCGTTTCGTTCATATTGGCAATCAACTCCTTCAAGTTGGGATAATCAGGAGCAATATCTTCAGCAACTTTACGTAAAACGGGTTGTCCGTAAATATAAATCGGTAATATCATATCTATCTAACTTATTTATTCTCCATATACGACTGCAAGATAATGGTAGCACTTATCTCATCTACCAAAGCCTTATTCTGTCTGTCTTTCTTCTTCAAGCCTCCGTCAATCATAGCACGATGAGCCAACACAGAAGTAAAGCGCTCATCAACATACGCTATGGGTATAGATGGAAACAATTTCTTAAAACGGTTGACAAATGGAGTAATGTTAGTCATATTCTCTGATACTTCGTTGTTCATCTGCTTAGGCAGACCTACAATTACCCTTTCTACCGTTTCTTTGGACATATAGTCAGTAAGGAAAGCCATCAACTGCGCAGTAGGCACTGTGGTCAATCCATTAGCAATAATCTGCAACGGATCGGAAACAGCAATGCCAGTGCGTTTTTTCCCATAGTCTATAGCCAAAATTCTTCCCATAGTATAAACACTTTGCAAAAATACGAATATTAATTGAGAATAGAAGTGAAAAAACCATATAATATGAAAAAAGGGTACTCAGAAAAGAGTACCCTTTTAACTTAGTATATTGAATAAAATAGATTACTCAACACCCATGATTACGACGCGAGTTGTCTCACGATCGCCAAACATGTTGTCAACACCACCATTTGAAACGATCTGCAGCTGGCTTGCTGGAACACCCTCAGCGATGAGAGCATCGTATACAGCCTGTGCACGAGCGTCAGTCAACTTCTGGTTGAAGCTTGAGCTACCAGTTGCCTTATCAGCATAAGCCTGTACCTTGAAAGTACCACCACTTGCCTTGATGCCATCAGCCACCAACTTAACAGTTGCCTTAGCATAAGTGTCAAGCTTAGAGCTACCAATCTTGAAGAAGATAGGAGTCTTGTTGAACTTGGTCTCAGTAACAGTCTTAGTTTCAACAACTGTGCGTACCTCAGCTGGCTTGTTGAGAGCAGCAGCCAATTCGCTACGCAGACGGTTGATCTCGTCAGTCAGAGCAGAAGTGTCAACAGCTGGGTTCAGCTTCTGGAACTTCTTGCCACCGAAGGTATAAGTAACACCAGCACCGAAGAACAGAGCACCGATAGCTGAAGAAGTGTTAGCATAACCCAGATAAGAATCAGCAATCTCACCACGCACTTCGAGGTCGATATCCCAGTACTGGCTTACGTTAAACTTACCCTGCAGACCGATAGATCCGTTGATATGTGGACGAAGCTTTTCGCCGTTAGTACCACGTCTATGAATTTGTAAACCATTAGAAGCGTCATAAATATCGAAGCCCTTAGAAGTCTTAGCAAAAGTCAGACCAGGACCAGCGAATACTGACAGGTTGAACAGACGATCTGGGTTGTAGCCCCAAATAGCGTTAGAAATGTTGTACAGACCATCGAGGCGTGCAACAACCATATTCTTATGATTAGCTACTTTACCTGCGTTATCAGGATTGTGCATAGTGTAGAAATTAGTTCTCCAGAAGCCAACCTGACCACGGATACCGATAACTGGATTGAACCACTTACCAACAGAAACTGTGAAGTGAGGTGCTAACTTACCAAATTTACCCTCGCTTTTGCCAGAGTAAGTGGTAGATACACCACCTGTTACACTGACAAAGATATTGTCAGCGCCATTGCTTGTATATTTCTCTTTGGTTTGAGCTGATGCAGACATTGCAAAACCAACCATAGCCAAAGATAACAGTATTAATTTAGTCTTCATTTTTTTTGTTTTAAAATTAAAATGTTCTTTCTATAAACTCAAATTTCCTATTTTAAGTAAATCTTGTAAGCCAAACCGCCTGTAAACTTGCTTAACTTCTGCATTTCAAACTGCATGTGCAGATGATTGAAGAGCAAATACGTGGCACCAATCGCAAAATCTTTTGAATCATATTCTGCCACTAATGTCAGAGGCTTGTGGAAAGAAGGACTATAGGTTACACCTATCGCAGGTCCGTTCAAGGCATAATCTTTACGCTTATTATAAAGATAAGCCAAATGTACCCCTATTTCTTCCTTGCCAATCTGGAAATGCTTGGTAGCTGCTATGTAGAAACGGCTAAAGTGTCCATTTCCCTTTTCAGATGCAATCTGATTTCCTCCCGATTCTGTAAAAGGATCAGAAGTCCCAAGAACTACACTTGGCATATATTTCCAGAACTGTCCCTCTTTCAAGGCTCTTATTCGGAACGAAAAATATCGATCCTGATTAGTGAAGCCCGTATAACCATATGGCTTAAGTCCTAATGCTTCTGCACTGAACAACGTACAAGTGTACGCCACTTCCAGCCACGGAAAGATTGTTATGTTTAAGTAATAGTTATACGTGCCGTAATACCAAGCTGGCGGTGTAATCGACTTGTTCAAGAAATTTCCACCCAGCATCACGGTTTTGTCTTTCTGCATCTCGCCCGAAGGCATGTGCAACAAGCCCGTAACACCGTAGGTCATTTGAGCCGATAGCACGATGGGAAAACACAGCAAAATAATCGAAAGACCTATTTTGTGGCGAATACCCATCCTTGTTGTCCATTAGTTAATACCTAATATCTAATGACTGGTAGATTACTCACCACCAACTTCACCACCACCGGCGTTAGGGTTATTACTATGAGTATGAGTATGACCATGATCGTGATCAAGGCTCTTACCGTCAGCCTTAACACGGTAATCTGTGATAGACTCTACAGGAACAGTATAATCACCTTCAGCAAGAGGGAATACCAAAGTCTTAGCAACCATCAAAGGAGTAACCAAGAAGCTTGTAGCCTGGAAGTGTGCAGGGATAGTAACATGCAAAGAACCATTATAAATCCTATAACCTTCAAATGGATCGTTACCAAACTCACGCTGTACATACTCAATAAAGATAGTCTTACCATCGTCAGCCTTTGAAGCAGCTGCAATCATACCATAAGGCAGGTCATGAGCAATTGCGCCAGCCCAAATGTCAAACGACTTCTCTTCATCGGTATCGTTTACAAAGTTAGATGGGTCATAGCCCCATGCTTCAAGATCAGCCACGCTAATCACCTCAGCCTCAGCTGCTACTTCTACAGGAGCCTCAACTTCAGTTTCCTTAATGTTAGCAGCCATGCTTTGAGATGTAACTGCTATCATAGCAACATTCATGTTGTAGATGGCATTACCCTGACCTTTTACCAAAGAAGCAACTTTCAGAGTACGGGTAGCTCTCAAATAACCTTCCTTAGCGAAATCTACATCACCACTAACAGGTGAAGTCAAAGTAACGCTGAAAGCACCATTTTCATCAGTTGTATCTGTAATAGCACCAGATACAGCAACACCACTCATTACATTACCAGCATCATAGTCAGTAACAACGCCATTCACTACATATACAGGATCTGGCCATGTAATAGTAGTTGCATTAGGGATAATCACATCGCTACCTTCAGAATCATAGCAACTTGCGAAAGACACAACAGCCAAAGCGGCTAATGTCATTTTCAAACCAAAAAACTTTTTCATTTTCATTTAAAATTTAATAATTTAACAATTCCGATTTAATAAATATTGGGTTAAAACTATTTACTGTACCATAATTTCTATCTGCTCTCGGTGCAAAAGACTTACCGTAAGTTCGCTCATTTCCTGCATTATACATAATGCCCATATTGGTGGGCGGCAATACCCGAGGTATATAACCTTTCCTCTTATATTTATATGGAGGAAGCGACACCACAAAACGGAAGCCCCCGTTAAAACCGTGATTACCCGCATGCTGTACCTTCATAGCATAAAAACCGATGGAGGTATAACGGAAATGGCGGACAAACTGGAAGTGGACACCTCGTTCACTTAACAGATATTGCTGCAGATGCAGGTCAAACTGCACATTGTATTTCGGCCAGTAGAAAGAACCACCTACACTCCAAGTGAGTGTATTCATCTTACCTACTTTCCATCTCCAATTATTAAACCAAGAAGTTCCCGTTAGGGCAAACTCACCCTCCAGCGCAAACCTTGGATCTTTGAAGACATACCTAGCCTGCAGGTCACCACCCCATCGCATATTGTTGAAAGTTCCAAACGTTCCTGTCAAGAAAAGGTTTTTCCACCTGTAATCTTGCGAAATCGTTATATAGCCTTGCCTAATCTGACTCTGGCCGTACATTTTCCCGTACTCATTCAGGACTGGGAATATCACCTGACCAATCAGCTTATTACCAGGCCACAAGGAAACCTCCAAAGTAGGATTTATGTTAATCTGGAAAGTATAAATCTTACTGATTACATAATTCCTGAAATTCACCTTGGGGTAAACCACGATATCAGTCTTGTACAAAGAGCGATTTTTCTTTTTTGTCTTACTGGCAATCTTCCAAGAATCACCCAATTCATAGGAAGCCTCCCAGTCAGCCCTACTTACATCAGCTTTGCCATCCTTGTCATTATCCTGCCACTCATAAAACAGCGAATATTGCGGCACATTGTTGTCCAACACCACAATTCTGCAATTTCTATTGTCCGGCATTCCAACAGCCTGAATAACGTCCACTGCCTTTGCCATACCTACTCCCTGGAGTCGATAGGCCGTGTTTTGCATAACATAAACACGTTCATCATCTGTATCCGTACAACTAACATTCTCAAAACCCATCATTATCAGTTCTTCCACAGCGATATCACCCGATTGTGACCACACCTTTAATGGGCAAACCAAAATAACCAACAAAAACAATACAACAGCTTTGTCGCTGATTCTTAGTTTCTTATCTATGTTAGTACGTCCAAAATACACCGTAAAACAAGTATTTTCTTGCAAAATACATTGCAAATGTAGAGACTATTTTAGAAACTACCAAGCTTTTTTTAGAAAAATTTAAATGTTAATTTATTTTTTTATCACCAAGCAGGGAATAAAAAGCCTCGCATCTGCTCAACATATAGCGAAGACTGTAGCGTCCATATCGCTACACCTTATTTATATATTAAGGATAAAATCAATTCAAGCGATAAAGCAACCACGCACTTTGGAAGTCTGCACGATTGGCATACTTAGCCTTGAAGGCATCACGTGCCTGCTG
>OMSH01000085.1 GCA_900313715.1 uncultured Prevotellaceae bacterium | reverse complement strand
CGTTCTTACCGGAACAGGTAAAATTAAGAGACAGCATGCTTATCATAGTCACATTCTGACTAAGAAGACTAAGAAGCAGAAGAGAAATTTGTGTTACTCAACGATTGTTGACCCATCAAATGTTCGTCAGGTTCGTGAGCTCCTCGCTATCCGATAAGTCGTGCCAGAGAAATTTAGTTATTAACCGAGTGTTTTAGCCGTAAAGACCATGGCTGTGAGCTGTGGCGCTAACATTCAAAAAACAAAAAACTATGCCAAGATCAGTAAATCATGTTGCTTCTAGAGCAAAGAGAAAGAAAATTTTGAAGTTAACCAGAGGTTACTTTGGTGCGAGAAAGAACGTATGGACCGTTGCCAAGAATACTTGGGAAAAAGGTCTGTTGTATGCATACCGCGACCGTAAGGCTAATAAGCGTAATTTCCGTGCATTGTGGATTCAGCGTATTAATGCTGCTGCCCGTCTGGAAGGTATGTCTTATTCTAAACTGATGGGTGCTTTGCATAAGGCTGGTATTGAAATCAACCGCAAGGTGTTGGCAGACTTAGCAGTTTACCATCCAGAAGCTTTCAAGGCTATCGTTGCTAAGGCAAAGGCTGCTTAACCAGCTGTAATAAAGAATATTGGGTTGTAAAGGCAAGTCCTTTTTAGGACTTGCCTTCTATTTTTTTTAAACACCCCTATAAGGAATAAGTAAATATTTTTCTCTGATTATTTGCATATTAAGATTCATTGTCTTATATTTGTAATCAGAAGATGAGAATACAAGCCGCATTGATGCGATCGGGAAACTCATCAAATTTATTAGAAATACCGAGACAAGCTCCATATCCCAATGGCGGGCCACGCCCGAAAGGGTAACTTAGAGTCGGTGGATTACAAAGGGATTGGGCTCTCAAATCATGTCATTCGGAGTTTCATCTTTATCTAATACTCAATGCGGCTTCCTTATATTGGCAGGTGTCTTTATGTAAAGATACCTGCTTTTATTGAATGACTTCATAAAAGAAGGACAATGAAAATAAAGTTTATGAGTCTTGCCAGTGGTAGCAGTGGTAATTGTTATTACCTTGGTACCGATACATACGGAATTCTAATTGATGCTGGTATAGGCATACGTACTATAAAAAAACGTCTCAAAGATGTAGGTATTCCTATGGAGAGCGTCATAGCGGTATTCGTTACGCACGACCATGCTGATCATATCAAGTCGGTAGGAGTTCTCGGTGAAAATCTTTTCTTGCCGATATTTGCGACTTCCCAGACTCATGTGGGTATTAACAAGAGTTATTGTATGACTCAGAAACTAGGCATAAGTGCTAAGAAGCTTGAGAAATATCAACCCATGAAAATACGCGACTTTACCATTGAGTCTTTTGAAGTGCCCCATGATGGAACTGACAATGTGGGTTATTGCATTGAAGCCGATGGTAAGACTTTCTGCTTTATTACCGATTTGGGTGAGATAACTCCTACCGTTGAGAAATATATCCTTAAGGCCAATTACTTGGTTATAGAAGCTAACTACGATGCCGAGATGCTGAAGATGGGACCTTATCCACCTTATTTGAAAGAGCGCATTGCCAGTCATACAGGACATATGTGTAATGCAGAAACGGCTGAGTTCCTGGCTACGCATTGGCAATCGCATCTGCATTATATCTGGCTTTGTCACCTCAGCAAGGACAACAACCATCCCGATTTGGCCTATAAAACAGTAGAGATGCGTTTGAAAGAAGCAGGTATTATTGTAGGTCGAGATGTGGAACTTTGTACTTTGAAGCGCTCTATGCCTACTGAACTATATACCTTTGAGTAATCTTTTTTAGAAAATGATGAAAAAAAACAAAGGAAAGTTTTGTAGATAACAAAAAAACTCATACCTTTGCATCCGCAATTAAGAGAGATGCACCCTTAGCTCAGTTGGTAGAGCACCTGACTCTTAATCAGGGTGTCCAGGGTTCGAGCCCCTGAGGGTGTACAAATAAGTAAGTATTCTTAATTTAAAATGGTGGAATCGTCTAAGGGCTAGGACACATGCCTCTCACGCATGTAATCGGGGTTCGAATCCCCGCTCCACTACGAAGAAAGCCATCTAAATCATTGATTTAGATGGCTTTCTTTCTTATGTTTTGCAATTGGCTACGCCCAATCTCGTCACGACTCGGCCAAACATGCAAGCATGATGGCCCTCGCTGCTTCGAGAAGTCTCAATTTTCAATTCTCAATTATATCCCCATATTCTCACGATAGAAATCGAGTGTCTCGTAGATAAGATTTTTTGTCGCTGTTTGGTTAAGACGTAATTCACCCACATCGTTCAGCAAGGTGAAGTTAATGATTCCTCCCTTATTTTTCTTGTCGTGCATCATGTATTGGTATAGTTGTTCGTAATCATCGCATGTGAAAATAAACGAACCATAGTTCTCGTGAATGAAATGGATGACACGGCGCATAACCTCTCGTGGAAATTGTGCATTTACATGTGAGAGGTAAAGCTCACATACCAATCCCCATGCCACGGCATATCCGTGCAAGACAGGACGCTGTTGGCTTAATGCCAGCGATTCGAAGGCATGACCTATGGTATGTCCCAGATTCAATGCCTTACGAAGTCCTTGCTCTTTGGGATCCTTTTCTACAATCTCTTCTTTTACGCTTACTGACAGTCCCACCATTCGCTTGAGTTGGTCGTAGTCGATTTCCGCCATATCAAAAGCCAGTAGTTCGTTCAGTGTCATGTAGTTGCTGATGAGGCCGTGCTTCAACATCTCCGCATAGCCGGAGAGTAGGTTGTGGGTGTCAAGCGTGTGTAGAAACTCGGTCTCAAGTAATACCCTGAAGGCTGGTTGAAACACACCAATCTCGTTCTTCAAACCATTGAAGTTGATGGCAGTCTTTCCTCCCACAGCTGCATCTACCATAGCCAATAGAGTAGTAGGGATATTGATGTATTTTATGCCACGTTTGAAGGTAGAAGCTGCAAAGCCACCTAAATCGGTCACCATGCCACCACCCAAGCAGATTAGGAGGGAATGGCGTGTGGCACCTTGTTCGCTTAATGCTTGCCATACGTCAGAAAGCGTTTCCAGGTTCTTATTCACGTCACCTGGCCTGATGATGATATGGTGCGCTTGAGCCAAGGCTTTGACGTCCTGCAGCAGAGGCCAGCACAAAGCATGGGTGGTTTCGTCGGTCAGCACATACAATTGGTCGGGCGCACAAAGGTTGATTGATTCAGTCAGTTCAAGCTTCATATCATGGCAAAGAATAACTCCTGTATTGTCCATAATCAATGGTTTTATGATATTTTTAGACTGCAAAGATATAATATATCTCTAAAAGGTGTATCTTTGTGCATGTAAAAACTTAAATTATTTTAAATATTGAATGGTGATATTAAACGATGCTGGCAAACTGATGTCATAAAGCCAAATTTAGTATCATTTATAGTACATTAATGAAAAAGCTATTATTCTGTTTTTTTATGTCAGCGTTGGTGGTGGCATCGGCCGTCGCTCAGACAAGAAACATCACAGTTAGAGGAAAAGTGGTAGATAAGGATTCTAACGATCCTGTAGTGCAGGCCACTATACAGATGCTCGCGTTACCCGACAGTACATACGTGAATGGTGCCGCTACATTGGATGACGGTTCTTTTGAGTTACCCAAAGTTGCTGCTGGCAAATATGTCATGAAGATTTCCTTCATTGGTTATAAAAATGTGTTTGAACAACTCACGTTGACCAATCAACATACTAATGTAAATGTGGGCACCAAGAAACTGGAACTTGATGCCATTGCGTTGCGGGAGGCCGTTGTGACGGCTATGGCAGCTCAAGTACAGGTGGTGGAGGATACATTATTATATAATGCCAGTGCCTATCGCACACCGGAAGGTGCGATGCTGGAGGAACTGGTTAAGAAATTGCCCGGTGCAGAAGTCGATGATGAGGGAAACATCAAAATCAATGGCAAGGATATCAAGAAACTGATGGTGAATGGCAAGGAGTTTTTTGGAGGCGATGTGCAGACAGGACTCAAGAACTTGCCCGTGGACATGGTGGAGAACCTGAAGACCTACGACCGACAGTCGGATATGGCTCGTGTGACAGGTATAGAAGATGGCGAGGAGGAGACGGTACTCGACCTGACGGTGAAAAAGAATATGAATCAAGGATTGTTTGGTAATGTTGACTTGGGACTCGGTACCGAGAAACGTTATACCAGTCGTGCTATGCTGAACTATTTCAGAGGATCTACGCAGTTGACCTTGATGGGAGGTGCCAACAATGTGAACGACCAAGGCTTCTCTGGTGGTGGAGGAGGCGGTGGCATGCGCTTTG
>OMSH01000092.1 GCA_900313715.1 uncultured Prevotellaceae bacterium | reverse complement strand
CTGGTCAAACCAGCCAGTACCTGCAAATAGTCGTTTGGCTCTTCTTCTCTGTGTGGATGATAATAGGCGTAACAAGTGTTGGCTGCCTTGAGAGCCTGCTCGTAATCGTTGTTTCCGATGTGTATCTTCATCAATCCCCTGGTGGGTAATGCTACCATCAGTGAATCCCCCGTTTCCGTTCCTTTCTTTACCGCTAATTCGTAGTTGCGCTTAGCCTCATCTGTATTGCCCATGCTCAGATAGAGTTCGCCAATGTTGTGGTAGAGGATGGTCTGACTCTCAAGCCAATTATACTTTTCGAATATAGGTAATGCCTTCTGATAATATTCAATGGCGAGCAACGCCTGGTCTTGCATATTGTACACGTTAGCTATTGAGCCATACAACGATGAGAGGTTATCGTCAATGTTCTTCTCTGTGTAGCGACTCTCTGAACGCATGGAGTCATTCACTGCCAATGCCTGCTCAAAGTATTTCAACGCAGTAGCATAGTCATTTTTGCCATAAGCATGAAGCCCCAATATGCGTAAAGCATCTACTCGAAGCATCATCGCCTTGGTTGGGTAAGTCAACGCTAACAGTTTGCGGGCATTCTCTTCCGACTTTTTGCCGTCTTTTTGCAAATAACCCCATGCCAAGTCACGATAGGCACGAAGCAAGTCGTCTCCTTTTGGGGGAGTAGCACTTGTCAAGGCCGTTTCTATAGAGTCAACATAGCGTCCTCGATGGTCGGCATATTGCCCCATTAAGGCTGTGGGCATCAATAAGGCCAGTACTCCAATATAGATAATATAAATGGCGTAATTCGATTCTAATTTCATACCGCTAAGATAATGCTTTTTGTTATTATATCCCTACGTTTTTTTCTTCTTTTTAGAATAAGTAGTCGCAAAAACCCCCAATTGGGGGGTTGTGAGTTAGGCGGATATCAGATAATTTTGTAAACACGAATTAATATAAAGTATTATAGCTATGAAAAGAATATTGATGTTTGTGACGTTGCTGGCATTGGCGTTGAGCTACTCAGCCGATGTGGAAGCACAAGGTTTCTTGAAGAATTTGGGAAAGAAACTGGTAGAGAAAGCTAAGGATAAAGTGGAGCAGAAGGTGGAGGAAAAGGCTGACAAGGCTATGGATAGTGTGCTGGATGGCGTACTAGAAGGCAACTCTGAAGGTGAAGTCGAAGCTGAAGAATCAGACGAGATTGTTACCAAGAAGAGCAAAAAATCCGATGCTGATGAGATAGAGATTGGCGAGACTGACCCTGCTACAGCTACTGTTTCTGATTTCAAACGTGGCGACGTCATCATGTTCGAAGATGATTTCAAGGGTGAACAATTGGGCGAATTTCCTTCCAAGTGGGACTTGATAGAGGGTAATGCCGAAATAAAAACCATTGGTGGCGTGAAAGCTGTCGAGATAACCAACGGTGGTATCATCACTCCTTTGATTATAGAGCAAGGCGCCTATTTGCCTGAAGAATTTACCATAGAATATGAATTCTACTATTGGAACCAGAAAGATGATATTGGCCTGAACGACATCAAGTTAGTACTTGCAAATACTACCGATCGAAATGCAAATCCATTAAGTCCTACTGACCATGCATTTTCTTTAGTTCATAGTGTTTGTGCAGATTACCAACAGCATTATGAATACAACAATGGTTCTTTAAGTGAAGTTAAATCTACTGGATTTGAATATAAATTCAAGCAAGGTTGGCACAAAATAGCAATATCTTTCAACAAACGCGCTTTGAAAGCTTATATTGATGGCAATCGTGTGGTGAACCTGCCAAGAGTACAACAACCTACTTGGTTCTGCTTTCATGTACCTTACGATTATGAGAACCTGACCTTTGTTCGCAACGTGGTATTGGCAAAGGGTGCTGTTGAGCTATACGACCGCAATGCACAAAATATGTCTGCCGTTGAGAAAGCCATTGCCGAGACAGGAAAGTTTGTTACCAACAATATCCTGTTTGAAACTGGCAAGGCAACCTTGAAGCCAGAGTCAATGGAGGAAATCCAGAAGGTGGCAGAGTATATGAAGAAGAACCCAACAGCTCGCTTTGAGGTGCAAGGTCATACTGACAATCAAGGTTCCGACAAGATTAACGACCCATTGAGTCAGGAACGTGCTGAGGCTGTGGTGAAGGCGCTCGAAGGTCAGGGCGTTGATCCTTTCAACCTGCGCCCGGTAGGCAAGGGTAGCCATGAACCCGTTGCCGACAATAGCACTGAGGTTGGTCGTGCCCAGAACCGAAGGGTGGAGTTTATCAAGAGATAATCTATCAAAACCAGTGCGCTGCGTTTGTAACGTGGGTGCCAAACGTTGGTACGGGTGGTGCTAAGCCTTGGAACGACTGGTTCCAGGCTTTGGGACTGACGATACCAGACTTTGGAACTGGTAGTACACGACTTTAGGAAGAGTGGTACACAAAATCGAAACAAGTGGTGCCAAGCGTAGGGACAACTATACGTAAGTTTAACGATAAATAAGAACGTTTTATGAAGAAACTAATTACCTTGATTGTAATGGCTCTGCTGTTCGTTCCCGTACAGCAAGCCGACGCACAGGGTTTCCTGAAGAAAGCCCTCAGCAAAGCTAAGGCTGTCATGTCTTCTCAAGCTACAGATGAAGAAGAGGAGGAAGAACAGACTTCAAATAGTAGCAGTCGGGCATCTCGCAGCAACAGCGATGAGGATGATGGTGGCATGATGGCGGCATCTGCCAAAGACCAACTGCAACCCAAGCGTCAGAGTACTCTTACTTGGGACGAGGCTGTGGTGCCCAGCACGGCATCATCGGCAGAGGCCCTGATGAAGGAACTGCCAGCTGTCCCTTCAGTAGCCCAGTTGATAGAACCTGATGAAGATATCCAGATTCTCTATTATCGTGCTATCAAGAAGGTGGCGTTGCGTGCCGAGGAGCTGAATGAGGATGCCACCTGCGACGATGAATTTACCGAGCAGTGGCGTAACAAAGCAAACCAGGTACTGAAAGACTTGGGACTGAGTGATGCGGATATTAAAGCCCTTGAGAATGAGAATCTGTCGGAATCAGAGCGTGAACGCATCTCACAGAAAATGGCGAAGGCTATGTTGGGAGATTTCGACATGAACTCTTTAGGGAACATGAATCCAGACAACTTGGACGGGAACGCCATGATGAGGCAGATGGTAACAAAGACGAATGCCATCTACGACAAGTATGATGCTCAGTTACGCAAGTATTCTGGCATAGGCGCTGCAGAGTATAAGAATGCCAATAATAAATCATTGACTGATCCTAAAGCAGCAGAGAAAGAAATGGATGCCCTCTCCAAACGTGCTACAGCTTATACCAGACAACATTCAGCTAACAATCCTCAGTTTGAGAAAGAGGCACAGGCTTTCGGACAGCAACTTAGTGCTGAGTTGCAAGCTGCCAGCATGAATACATCACCAATGGCTGGAACGGGCAACCTAAACGACTTGGTGAACAATGCCAGAAATATGGCCAACAAAACGGCTGGTATCCAGCAGACACAACAGGCCATGATGGTATATGTAAATAACCTCAAGAACTTGATGCCCAACTCCGACCTGAAAGAAAGCGATGTTTCGTTTGCTGCTGCTGAACGTAAGAAAGTAGAGGATTTGAAGAAGCAGATTTACAAAACTGACGATGCTAGCGTTTATAATCCGTTGTATCTGCAAGCGCTGGAACTGATTAAGACTTATCGCCAACGTGTCGCCAAAATTTGGCACGATGATCTGGTAAGTCGTGTAGATCAGCTCAAGCAAAATCTTCCAGAAGCCATCAGTCTCCAACGTCAAGCCATCAAGGACGAACTGATACCTGAGTGTGCCCTTTGGCGTGTGCCTTTGAATTTGGTGATTCAAGCAACCGATGTGTTAGGTGATGCCTACGCAGAGTTCCCCAGTGACTATCCTCCAATGTATAACGAAGAGGTAGTAGGTTCGATAACATTGGGTCCTGGCCAAGGAACATTTACCTACGCAGAATCGAGAGTAGCGAGTAGTTTGGATGATGCTTTGTCAGGTAAAGGCATCTATAGAATAGATGGCGATATTTTCTATGAATGGAAAAATGGTCGATGGGAGGCTATTGACAACGAGGCGGCTAATAAAGAGATGAAGACGGTAAATAAACCTGAGAGTGTATCATGGAAGTCGCAGGACGGCAAACGAGAGGTGCGTTTCAATGCTGATGGTGGTTTTATCAGTCTGCCTGAGGGCGATGAAGTGTCACCCATCGCTTGGGTAAAGAATGGCAACTCGATTATATGGGTTGACTATGTAATATCCGAAAGTCAAGCCGGTGGTGAAAGCCTGCAGATTAAGAAATGTACTTACAAGCTGTAATAGATGGCAACTGAGCGCAAGTTATGGAAACGTATGGCGGTTGTACTCATCGTGGGTGCAACCGCTTTTTCCTCCATTGATACTGCCCAGGCAAGTCTGAAACAAGATGTGGAACCTGCTTTATCCCAAGCATGGAAGGAGGCAAGCCAGTATGCCGACAGTCGCCATGAGGCGTGGAACGAAATCTGGACAGCCTTTGATGTACCTGCCGATGTGGCTGAGGCTATTGTGTTTCCGGAGATGCTACGCTATTCGATATGGCAAGATCAGTTGGAAACCTCGGCGGTGAAAGGTACTTATGTTTCAATGGGCAGTCAAGGCTTTGACTTCAGTATCGGTCGCTTCCAGATGAAACCCTCGTTCGTGGAACGCCTGGAGAGACGGTGGATGATGAGTGCCTTCCCCTCACAATATGATGCTTATTTCGATACCGATAACACCAGGATGGCACGTAGGGTACGCTTGAGCCGTATAGAGGATGAAATCTGGCAATGCGTGTATGTGGCCATGTTCATCAAACTTACCTATTTAGACTATCAGGGGTTGTCAGTTTTGCCGATAAAAGAGCAAGTGAGGTTAGTGGCAACGGCGTATAATCGAGGAGCCGTATCAAGCGTTTCAGGCGGTGGAGATATAGAGAAACTTCGCCAGTGGGCGAGTCAGCGCTTCTACCATTTTTCCCTATTACCCACAAAAGACGTACAGAGGTACGTTTATGCCGATTTAGCCAACCAGAGGTTCGAACAAGCAAAAAAACAGCTGAAAAATGATGAGTAAAACGAATATTTTTCATATTTTTGCGAGTTAGAACTTTAAAAGACATAATATGAAAGATATCTCTCTGCTGAAAGGCAAGATTCATTACGTAGGAGTGAACGATCGCAAGACCCATCTGTTTGAGGGTATGTGGCCCATTCCCTATGGTGTATCCTATAACTCATATCTTGTTGTCGATGAGAAAGTGGCGCTGGCTGATACCGTAGAAATTGGCTATTTCGACATTTTCCTGCAGAACATCAAGTCCATTTTAGGTGACAGACCTATTGACTACCTGATTGTGAACCACATGGAGCCCGACCACTCCAGTTCGATTGCCTTGATTAAGCAATATTATCCCCATGTTACTTTAGTGGGCAATGTCAAGACTTTTGGCATGATTGATGGCTACTATGGCGTAGAAACTCAGCGTCTCGTTGTGAAGGAGGGTGATACCCTTGACCTGGGGCATCATAAGCTGTCATTTTATATGGCACCAATGGTACACTGGCCCGAGGTGATGGTTACCTATGATGCTACTGAGCAGGTGCTCTTCTCAGCTGATGCCTTCGGTACTTATGGCACAGTGGATGGCGGTCCGATAGACACGCAGATCAACCTCGACAAGTATTGGGACGAGATGGTGCGCTACTATGCCAACATCGTGGGCAAGTATGGCACTCCCGTACAGAAAGCATTGCAGAAGTTAGGCGCTTTGCCTATCCAGATGATTTGTTCCACTCATGGTCCTGTGTGGACGGAGAATATCAGTAAGGTGATTGGTATATACGACCGTCTGAGTCGTTACGATGCCGACAAGGGTGCGGTGATTGTCTATGGCAGCATGTACGGACATACCGAACAGATGGCTGAGCTCATAGCCAAGCAACTTACAGCTAATGGCGTGAAAAACGTGGTGATGCACAATGTCAGCAAGAGTCATTCGTCATATATTCTGGCAGATATCTTCAAGTATAACGGACTGATTATCGGTAGTCCGACCTATAATACCCAGCTCTATCCTGAGGTGGAGGCTATCTTAGGCAAGATTCTGATGCGCGACATAAAGGGCCGTTGCCTGGGATGGTTCGGCTCTTTCAGCTGGGCAGGCAAGGCTGTTGGGCTGCTGGGTGAGTTTGCCGAGAAGAGCCACTTTACACTGGTGGGTGAGCCTGTGGAGATGAAGCAGGGCATGCTGACGTCTGTAGAAGAACAGTGCAAGGCGTTGGCAGAAGCAATGGCAGAAGCAATAAATAACAACTAAATAAACGCTTTAATTTTATTAGACTATGAGAGTAATTATTGAACCGAACTATCAGTTGGTATCCAAATGGGCTGCCAACTATGTGGCTTCAAAAATCAATGCTGCAAAACCAACAGCTGAGAAGCCGTTTGTCTTAGGCTGTCCTACTGGTTCTTCCCCTCTGGGTATGTACCACGAACTGATTGAACTGAACAAACAAGGCAAGGTGTCATTCGAGAACGTAGTGACATTTAATATGGACGAGTATGTCGGTCTGCCAAAGGAGCATCCGGAAAGCTATTATAGCTTTATGTGGAACAACTTCTTCAGTCACATCAATATCAAGGCTGAGAATACCAATATTCTGAATGGCAACGCTCCTGACCTGGAGGCTGAATGTGCTCGCTTCGAAGCAAAGATCAAGGCGTATGGTGGCGTTGACCTGTTCATGGGTGGTATTGGTCCTGACGGACACATCGCTTTCAACGAACCAGGTTCTTCACTGACTTCTCGCACTCGCCAGAAGACATTGACTACTGATACCATCATAGCCAACTCACGTTTCTTCGATAACGACGTGAACAAGGTGCCAAAGACTGCGCTTACCGTAGGTGTCGGTACTGTGATGGATGCTAAGGAAGTGATGATAATCGTCAATGGTCACAACAAGGCTCGCGCTTTGCAGCATGCAGTAGAGGGTGGTGTTACCCATATGTGGACAGTAAGTGCATTGCAGTTGCATCCAAAAGGCATTATCGTTTGCGACGATGCAGCTTGCGAAGAACTGAAAGTAGGTACTTACCGTTACTTCAAAGACATTGAGGCTGGAAATCTGTTGTGATTAAGGCACTGTTCTTCGATATAGACGGGACACTGGTGAGTTTCAAGACTCACCAGATACCCGTTTCTACCGTGT
>OMSH01000200.1 GCA_900313715.1 uncultured Prevotellaceae bacterium | reverse complement strand
CAGTGAGGGCAGATATGTGAGAATCTACCTGAATGCCGTTTCAGATGGTAAAATCAGTGCAGAACAATTGCTCGATGCCTTTGTGGAAAGCGCCAATCATGTAGCACATCGTACAGACAAATGGTCTGAGCAATGGAGCAAAATTGTAAATGTGATCGAAAAAAAGCAATTGCCTGTAAAGATGGATGATGAACTGAAACAGTGGCTCAAGGAATGTAGCGAGCAGGACGAGGCAGTGCATCATAGCGAGGCATACAACCAAGTTTATCGCCCACACTATCGCATTGTGGAACGCAACATCTTCGAACAGCAACTGAAAAGATACTTGGTAAAATAGCTTTCCGCAAATTATTCATTGTTCTCGGATAACACAAGTAGCGCCCTTAACAAAATCCAATTAATTTGGTTTTGTATTTGTCTTTCATTATATTTGCATAAGAAAACCATGAATTGACTATGAACAAAATTATTATTACATTGACATTAGTAATGGCTGGATGGATGAACATCCAAGCCCAGACAAAGCATAGTGCCATGATGGACGGAGGAGGCTCCGGTCCTTATAAGGCTGTGATGATAGACGACGAAGGATTGCCTGGCTTCACCATTTATAAACCTGCGGACATCCAATCGGCGAGTAAGATAGAAGGCGCATTACCTGTTGTGCTTTTCGGAAATGGAGGATGCTACCGCAGTTCACAACCTTATGCCAAGTTCCTGACAGAGATTGCATCGTATGGTTATGTACTGATGGCAGTAGGTGAATGGCGCATTGAGCATGACCCAGATGAGGCAAAGGTGTGGGAGTTGGATGACGAGAAATCAACCTTGAAGACAGGTGATGCCAAATCGTTGGTAAACACTGCCTTGAACTGGTTGGAGAAAGAAAACCTGCGAGCAGGGAGCGAGTTCTACCAAACAGTGAACACCCAAAACGTTGCAGCTATGGGCTACTCTTGCGGTGGCATCCAGGCGCTGATTATGGGTACCCTTGGAGATGAGCGCATCAAGACGGTGGTGGGTATGAATACGGGTGCTTTCATCAATGGTGGTCCTTTGAACGGGATGATTACTAAAGATGACCTGCAAAAACTGACTACGCCCATTATTTATATGTTGGGAGGCGAAAAAGACGATGCGGCGCCTAACGGCAGAGATGATTTCAAGCGCATTAATCATGTGCCTGTGGTACTCGCCACCTATCCCAGTGTGGGACATGAAGCCACTTATCAGGAACACCAAGGTGGCGCATTCGGACAAATGGCAAGAACATGGCTCGACTACCGGTTAAAAGGTCAGAAGCAGTATGAGAACCTGTTCCGTTATAGTGACAAAGGCAATGACTTTGAGGGTTGGGAAATCACCCAAAAGGGCTTTGACAAAACAAAAACCATACGTCTCTACAACCAACCCATCAACAACAATGAAATAGTGAAGACTAATGACATTGGTGAGGTCGTAAATTACGAGAAGGTAAACGACCCTACCCTTACCATCTGTTTACCAGAAACCAGCAAGGCAACTGGAACTGCAGTAATCATCTGTCCCGGAGGAGCTTTGATATCTCTCTCCTGGCAAAGCGAATTTCAAGACATTGCCCGTTGGCTGAATGCCAGAGGCATAGCTGCCATAGGCCTGAAATACCGACTGAGAAACGGATTCCCTGACATGAGCAAGGTGGATACCAGCAAAGGTATGCCTCGCAGAATAACGGTCACTGAATTCGGAGAAATAAAGAATGCCAATGCCAATCCATCTGTGCTGAAAGGTGGTGATCCTGAGATTGACAATGCGCTGAACGATGCTTTGGAGGCGATGAAGATTGTGAAAGCACACGCCAAAGAATGGCACATAGATGAAAACAAGATTGGCTTTATGGGCTATTCTGCCGGTGGAGGAGTGGTAGTAAATGCTACCGTAAAGGCTACACCAGAGCTGATGCCAGCTTTCCTATGCTCACTCTACGGCCCCGCTTTAGATGATGTGATTGTACCAAAGAATGCACCGAAACTGTTTATTGGCGTACATGCTGATCACCCCAGTGTGGCTGCTGGCTGTCTGGCTTTATTCATGGAATGGAAAAAAGCCGGAGTAGATGCAGAACTGCATATCTACGGCGACAAGACAGGTGGATTGTTTGGCGGAGGGCCTCAAGCTGACAAAAATACTCCCAATGGCTCGTGGCAGGAAACTTTCTACAGTTGGCTCGTAGCTAATGGTTTTACGAATAAATAATAAAATTATATGATATATGGGCAAAAAGGAAAAGAAAGCGGGTAAACGCATGAACAAAAAGCAGCTTACAGAGTTACTGATGGCACTGTTTCAACAGCATCCAACTGATGAACTGCCACAGAAGTATATTTTCGACTCACTGAGGCTCACCACACATCCATTAAAGATGTTGTGCATGGAGATTATATACGATTTCATCGAAGATGACTTCATCAAGGAATCGAGCAAGCATCGCTATAAACTGAATAATCGTGGTATTGAGATGACGGGCACTTTCCACCGTAAGAAAAATGGAAAGAACACCTTTATCCCTGACGATGGGGGTGACCCTATTTTCATTGCCGAACGTAACTCGGCGCATGCCATGGATGGCGACAAGGTAAAGGTATCATTCTTCGCCAAGAGAAAACACCACATGATAGAAGCCGAAGTAGTGGAAATACTGGAACGCAGCAACGATACCTTCGTAGGAAGACTGAGCGTAAGCAAGCAGTATGCTTTCCTGCTAACCGAAAGCAGCCGACTTGCTAACGACATCTTCATTCCGAAAGACAAACTGAAAGGCGGTAAGGACGGCGATAAGGCTGTTGTCAAGGTAACAGAATGGCCTGATGAATTCAAGAATCCTATTGGTGAGGTGATTGATGTCTTGGGGCCTGTTGGCGACAACAATGCCGAGATGCACGCCATCCTGGCAGAATTTGGTCTGCCTTACGTTTATCCCAAGAAGGTGGTGGCTGCAGCAGAGAAGATTAGCACAGAGATACCTGAAGAAGAAATTGCCAAGCGAGAGGACTTCCGCAATGTGCTGACATTCACTTGCGATCCTGCCGATGCCAAGGATTTTGACGATGCGTTGTCTATCCGTAAGACTGAAAGCGGACTTTGGGAGGTGGGTGTGCATATAGCCGATGTGACTCACTATGTAGAGGAAGGTAGCATCATAGACAAGGAAGCGCTGAACAGGGCCACATCAGTCTATCTGGTGGATCGTACGATTCCTATGCTGCCTGAAAAGCTGTGCAACAACCTTTGTTCGCTGAGACCTGACGAAGACAAGTTGGCTTATTCTGTTATCTTCGAACTGGATGAGGATGCCTTTGTGAGGAATTCGCGCATCGTTCATACCGTAATCAGAAGCAATCGCCGTTTCTGCTATGAAGAGGTACAGGCTATCATCGAAAACCAAAAGGGCGAATATGCTGATGAGATTCTGGTGCTTGACAAGATGGCAAAGAAGTTGAGGGAGAGACGTTTCAAAAACGGAGCTGTCAACTTT
>OMSH01000201.1 GCA_900313715.1 uncultured Prevotellaceae bacterium | reverse complement strand
TGAAGTCTGCGGCGCAAAGGCTTGTCGAAGTTTGCCTCTATACGATGTTTTCTTAAGTTGAGGCTGTCTATCAAAATATGCCATCGGCTGTCATCGTGTAAAGAAACGAGGTCGTCATCGTTGGCGATGTTGTCAGAATACCAGTTCTTTTCTCTTTCTAATTTTGTGTAGAGTCTGCTGAACGCAGTCTCTATATCGTCAGCGAGAGCAGCAGCACAAGCTCCGTTATATAGATGAATGGGCTGAATGAAATCTTTCATTTCTAAAGCCTTGCCGAATGTCTCGCTTGACGCTTCATATTCTCCAACCATATACAATGAGTCTGCCTTTGTGGTTAGTTCTACATACTCCCTGCTATATTGAGCAATCGCCCATGAAGGAAGCATTAGTTGAATGAGAGTCAAGAGTGTCTTTAAATTAACCATAATTGAAATGTTCATTTGTTTTATTATGCAAACTTACGAACATTTCGTAATAGTGCAAATGATTAGCCGTTAATTATCGTTAACTGTGTAATTGACGATGCTTGATCACAAGTTAATGCTTTTTTTTATCTGAAGCGCCCTCGTTGCATTAAACACAGCTAGGACGGTTACGCCTACATCGGCAAAAACAGCCATCCACATAGTTGCCCATCCAAAGGTCGCTAATAGCAAAACGGCAATCTTTACTCCAATGGCAAAGCCCACATTTTGGCGAGCTATGCAGATTGTGCGACGTGCTATGTGTATGGCGAGTGCTACCTTTGAAGGTTTGTCATCCATCAGTACTACGTCTGCTGCTTCGATGGCGGCATCACTCCCCAAACCACCCATAGCGATGCCTACATCGGCACGTGCCAACACAGGAGCATCATTGATACCATCACCTATGAAGGCCAATGATTTGTCGTTACCCTTTTCCTGAAGCAACTTTTCTACAATGATCACCTTATCATTAGGCAACAATTCAGCATGGTAATCGGTAATTTGTAGCTTCTTTGCCACATCTTCACCTACTTCCTTTCTATCACCCGTCAGCATCACTGTTCGATGTACGCCTAATGATTTCAGCATTTGAATAGCTGAAAGACTGTCTTCTTTAATTTTATCATTAATAACGATATGTCCTGCATACACACCATTGATGGCCACATGAATAATGGTACCTACATGGTGGCAATCGTGCCACTTGGCACCAATGGCATCCATCATCTTTGTATTGCCCACGCAAACCACATCGTTGCCCACCTTTGCACGGATGCCCTGTCCTGCAATTTCTTCTGTTTCACTTACCACACAACCGTCTGTTGCCTCGTCAGGGAAAGCATCTCGCAAAGCTGCACCGATGGGATGAGTAGTGAAATGTTCCACATGAGCTGCTAAATGCAGCAAGTGGTGCTCATCGTACATATTTGGATGAATTGCTTCGACTGCAAATTGCCCGTGAGTGAGTGTCCCCGTCTTGTCGAATACTACAGTATCAATTTTCGAGAGCATGTCCATATAGTTGCTTCCCTTAATGAGAATGCCTTTACGAGATGCCCCTCCAATGCCTCCAAAGAAAGTGAGTGGTACACTGATGACCAATGCACATGGACAAGACACTACCAAGAACATCAAGGCGCGATAAAGCCAGGTGGGGAAGGCTTCTACAAAATCGCCAGAGAACAATGGTGGCAACAATGCTAAAGCGATTGCAGCAAATACCACGATAGGCGTATAGACTTTGGCAAACTTCTTGATAAAGGTCTCGCTCTTTGACTTCCGTTCAGTGGCATGCTCCACCAAGTTGATAATCTTAGAAACGGTACTCTCGCTAAAGCTCTTAGTGGTACGAACTTGTATCACACCATTTAGATTTACACACCCTGATATCACCTCTTCACCCTCTGTCAAGTATCGAGGCATGCTCTCTCCCGTCAGTGCTACCGTATTCAGTGATGAATGTCCAACGGTAATAAAGCCATCCAATGGTACCTTCTCTCCTGGTTTAATGATAATCACCTCACCAACGGCCACCTGTTCAGGACTTACATCCTCCTGCTTGTCGCCTCGAACCACATGAGCGATATCTGGTCGGATGTTCATCAAGTGCGCTATGCTCTCGCGACTTTTTCCTTCGGCATAGCCCTCAAAGAGTTCTCCCACCTGAAAAAAAAGCATTACGAACACAGCTTCTGGGAACTGTGTTTCGGCTTCAGGCAGGAAACCGATGCACAAAGCTCCGATGGTGGCTATAGCCATCAAGAAATGTTCATTGAAAGCGTCACCTTCACATATTCCTTCCCAAGCTTCTTCTAAAGTCTCATGCCCAATTAATAAATAAGGTATAAGGTATATAAGGAGCAATTGCCAGGTATGAAACTGGAACTTATGCTCAATATAGACAGCAGCTACAAGCAGCAGACTGGTGACGATAATCAGAGTTGACTGTTTCTTGAGGTCATGCTCCTCATGCTCGTGGTGATGTTCATGTTCATGATGATGCTCATGTTCATGGCAACAACATTCGTGCTGGTGGTGTAAAGAATTTGCCATACTCTTGTGCGTTTTATGTTTTACGTTACAAAAGTATGGCAAATGTTTTGCAACTGGGTTGCAAACTTACAATCCAGTTGTTATTTCTTAAACAAAGAAGCAATCCAGAGTACTACGATAGCACCAATGGTGCCTGTCCCAATTTCGCCAATCAGACCGCCCCAGTTGATGCCTAACAGACCAAACAACCAGCTGCCAACGGCACCACCAACGATACCTAACAACAGGTTAATTAGGAAACCGAACCCACCACCTTTCATAATCTTGCCTGCCAAGAAACCGCAGACACATCCAATGATAATACTAATAATAATTCCCATAATTGT
>OMSH01000202.1 GCA_900313715.1 uncultured Prevotellaceae bacterium | reverse complement strand
TTGCGTCGATATAAAGGAATCCTTTAGAATCATCTCGCGTATTTTCTTCTGTCTGTCAGTGAGTTGCACTACCGACAAACTACCGACAGAACTACTGACACTGCTGGTGACATTACTAGTGACATCACTAGTGACATTCATCATCTGCATGAACTTGGTTCGCTGTATTGTTACCCTCACTCCTCCACAGAAATTCTCTACCTTAGGCATCGGAATTCCTGCTGCCTCAAAACCATCACGAATCTTCTGAAAACCACGGCCCCAGGTATCGATAAAGCCAGCTTTAAAGAATGCATTAGCAATATTACGATTGCGCGGCTTTGATGAATGGCGTGCAAACAATGTTTCCTGATCGTAGCCTGCGGGCAGTTCACCCTCATTCCATATCTCCACTCGGTCATCATATACATGCATCTGTATATCAGAGCCTGTATAGTCTTTATGAGCGATGGCATTATAAAGTACTTCTCGTAAAGCCTCTTTAGGAATTTCAAGCCGTTCAATACGGTTCATACCCTCAAAACGTATTGGTGATACTAAATATTTGGATTGCAATGCATTCATCACATGGTCTGCCATCTGGACAATATTACCCTCTATAACATCCTGAAACAGCAGGTCGGCATCGTTACGCCCAAAGCGCCCAATCTTAAACATCACGCTTGGGAAGAACCTCTGAGGCCTCTTTCCAAATAGCAGGATGGCAGCGTTTTTCAATCCGCCATCTTCATCTATCAATCCCAGACTCGTAAGCACATCTAATGTTGGTGCGTCACGCTGGTCTTCAGGAATACGCTGAGCATCGATACCTTTACGCAAGAAATAATCGATGGCATCTCTATCGATATCATCAAGCTTTGCACGATCTAAGGTCACATCATCCCACGAGCGCCCCATCTTCTTCAACACAAACTGTTGCAGCGAGGTACCGTTCAGTTCCTGCATCGTACTACCAGAGCGATAATAATACTTACCTCTGTAGCTGATAGGCACGTTGCTTGGTTCTATCACCACCTCGATATACTCCATCCCGTCCTGTTCGTAAAGGTTCACATCCACCACCAGGCCCATGTAGTTCACAATCTTGTTGGGAATATCCTCCAGCAGTTTCTTGGTGTTCTTCAATCCAACAACCTCATGGTCATCGTTCACACCAAAATACATCACGGCACCCTGTGCATTCGCAAAGCCGCAAATCCACTCCAGGTACTTGTCGTTCCAACTGCTTTTGAACTCAACGTTCTGGCACTCTTTAGGTTTTATCTTACTCATAATATAAACTTTTACATCACCTTTCTATTCCTTCTGCTCCAGTAGAGCCTTTTGCTGTTCCGCTAAGCGTGTAGCAATCTCAGCAGGATCAACACCTTCGGGTATAACCATCTTCAACAGCTGTGCTCCATTCTGTAACTCGTTCTTGTCGCCATAGATATTCTGCGTGGTAGGCTTATTGGCCGCCTCCTTTACACTTTCTATCATCTTGTCCTGCTTCTGTTCATGCCTATCCTGCTGTTCCTTTACTTTGGCAAACATTGTTTCGAGGACCTCAGCGGCTTTCTCGCTCCATAAAGTTCCTGCTAGCAAGGTATTAATTTGTTGAAGGGCAGAATATTGTAGTTCTATAGTAGGAAGTCGTAGAATGCAATCCGCTATAGTATCAAGGCGAATATATTTTTTTCCAAGCTGTGTTTTCATATCAGAAACAGTCTGCTTGTATTCCTCCGTTTCCTTCAATTCCTCGTAGGGTATGGTAATGAGCTTTAATGATCCGTGCGGATTCAAATCTACGTCGACATTGCCAAAAAGTTTACGAAATTCACAAATCTGCGTATTTACCTTATTAAAATATGGGCATTTTATTAGTAGTACCTTCATCCACTTCTTGAAGTTTCGCTCTGTTAAAGAGTGTCTTGACATAGCTTCGAACACGCCCATCACCAAGCAAGACACAAAATCAGCAGCATCCTTAGAACCAACTCCTTTCGTCAAGTCCTTTTGCCACTTCTCTACATACGCCTTATCTATTGGCTCTTCCGAGTTATGAATAAAGGTACACTGGTAGTACACCTCATTCAGAATGGCTAACTCGTTCATCTTTTGAAGAGTCGCATCCTTATTGTTCTTTAAATAAAAGCTATATAAACGATGAAACTCCATATTGAGGGCATTGCCCCTCAAGAATTCTCCTAATGATTTCCTTTCTTGATATAATTGATTACGTTCAGTATTCATTGTTATTCTTTGTCAACTAGAGTAATCCTCAGACCAAGTTCCAACTCGTCTGAGATCTTCTTCAATATTTTCACTTTGTCTAGATTTGAGAAATTGGTAGAGACATAGTAACCACCATCTATTATCGTTTGAGAACGAGGATGATTAGGGAAATCAGGCAACTTCTCACGTGATATGAATGGTACAGAAAAATCAATTCCCATTATAAGGTCAGGATAACTATCTTTTATAACTTCCAAAAAGGTATCTTTACTTTTAGTATTCTGAACAACCTTTCCATTTGGGTATTCCACTCTAATGATCTTTCTCTTTGTTGCTTGAGAATCATCTTCTGTAACAGATCCTGCATCTTTATCAGAACCACGCAACACATCCACAAAGACACCAACAGTCTTAACGTAATCAGCATCATCACCTGTTAATATGATGGGGCTGTATGTTGAATTATAAGAGATTAGCTCAACCTTCTCATTGCGCATGTTACCATACTCATCAGGTTTCTGTACAGCATGAAACTTCTTTATGGTGTACATGCCGCCATAATCCGTATCATGAGTAATGAGTTGAGTAAGCACTATTTGGTTCTCTAATTCTTCTCCATCGTACTTTTGGAATACACACAAGTCGTTATCATGGATGCGAGGCTCCATAGAGTTACCCTTAGCATGTACAACAAACATATTCTCCTTTGCCTTAATTCCTGATGTGGAAACATCTACCCAACCCTCAGTTTCCACCTCTTGTTCATTGGCAAATGCGCCACAGGCTGCTCTAACAGAATACAACGGCAGATATTGGGCATACTGGTATTTTATACCAACATCGAGTTTAACATTATTCTCTTCCTCAACCTCTTCTCCGTCATTAGCAAAAGCAATAGAGAAAATCTCCTCATCACTAAGAGTGCTTTCTACAAAGTCCTTGTATCGTTGGAATGAAGCATATATCTTCCCCTTAGTTGATTCGTCTGCATTACGTATTTCAGGAATATCCCAAATATCATCATCCATTTTCATCAACGCTTTCAAATCTTTAACAGCATAGACGTTGCGGAAATCAGAATTATAATAGTCTCGAATCAACGGAGAAAGCTTCTTGTAAAGCATGTTGGCATAGTTGGTAGTAGACATAGAAACCATCCCTCTTTCTTCACGAAGGAATTTCATATAATTCTCTTTCTGCTCTTCCTCTTCTTTTGTTAAAGTGAAATCCATCACATGAGCTACCCTTGGTTTCTTAACTTCTCCAATCTCAGTATTATCAGAAGTTTCTGCTAAGAACATTTTGACATACATACTGAGCGCAGCACTGGCTCGATGATGTTTTTCGGCATTCCATTTGGCGATTTCTTTATTAGACCAAAGATCCTTTTCAATTTTCTGCAATTCCTCTACATTTGTAATGGTAAACGGAGAAGGATGCTCTTGACCATCTAACATGTTCTGAGCCACTGGTATCATATTCTTTACATTACCAGCATAAGACTTAGCAGTTTTAAGGGGGTAGCCTTGGGATACGATAAATGAAATGAAACGTTGTTTTACATCATCTGGCATCGACACTGGTACTTTCACAGTCTCATCATTATTCTTTTCAACAGCATTAGGAATGGCCCTTGTTTCAGGCTTTGCAGATGAATCCACAATGAAAGTATTATCAGGAATTTGACCTATAATCCAAAAGGTAGCAAAATTTTTGTATTCATCATCGCTATACAAATATATTTTGTAAGCAGTCTTTCTTGGGACAAATACATAACGGATAATTTTGCTGAACACTTCTTTGTCGAACTGCTTAAAATATGGACGATTCTCAGTAGTAAACTTAAACAACGACTCAAAAGCTATCATGCCGTCATCGTCGTTGCGCATCACCTGATGGACAAAGTTGGCATAGTTGAACATATTTGCATCGCACTTGTAATGCATGTAAGCAAAGCCAGCAACTGTCAACACGTTCGAGGTCATTACGAAATGGGCCACATGAGGACATTTTTCCTCAGACTCCTTCGGGGCTTTATTGAATGCCTCAATATATTCACTAAAGCACTGTTTGAAGATATCCATATTGTCTTCAAGGAGATAGATGTGAACCGTACCGTTCCCAGTTCCTTCTTTGCGATCCGGTAAAAGAATCTCGTCTTTCACAAACTCCCACTCAGAGAATATTGGGCCAATGGCTTTAGTGAAACCACGTGAACGCATGAACTCATCAATCTTCGTCTGTTCCATATTTCGTAATATCCATTTGTTTTAGAATAGCAATAAGCACATCAACCACGATGCTGTTACCAGCTTCTTGGTACATCGAAGTGTCTGACACGACAATCTTAAACCAGTCTTTGAATCCCATCAAACGCAAGCATTCGCGAGGCGTCAACTTACGTATACGACCTTTATTGGTAACATAGTTATCAACACCAGCACGATGCATCTTGTGCATAGATTGCAGTAAGGGACGCGCAACGTCGAGATCTGTCTTGGTGGAAGTTCTAAAGTTTTTAGTACCAGGTGAAAGCACATACTTTTTCACCTTTTCTGAAAGGAAGTACTTTTCTTCTACTTCACTGACATCAAAGATAAACTCGTCATATTCTTCTTCGCCTTGTATAAGCGGATGATAAATAAAGTCACCATGCCAATTAAATTGCTGGTTTCGTTTTTGGCATAGTTGAACATCACCATTTATTTGAGTGTATCTCTTTTCTCTGTTCTTATGGGAGGTTACAAACTTCACGCCTTTTTCATTTAGAAAATAACTAGAGTCAAAAGTGTCTTGTAGGAAATCATACATTTTGTACTCCAAAGATATTGGCTCAGGAAAGATAAAATCTGTCTTCTTTCTAAATCCCAAGCAAAATAGGCGTTCTCTATTCTGAGGGATGCCATAGTTGCGGCTGTTCAATACTTGGAAATGAATGTCATAATGCAAATCCTGCTCAAAGGTGTTTTTTATTACCTCCCATGTTACTCCTTTGTTATGGTTTAGCATACCACGCACATTCTCAAATATAAACACCTTGGGTTTACATTCTTTCACCACTCTCGCAAATTCGCGAAAAAGAGTTCCACGTGTATCGTCAAAACCTCGGCGTTTACCTACAAGCGAGAAAGCTTGGCATGGTGCACCTCCAACCAACAGGTCGCACTGATAACGATATGGTTTGGCGTTCAGCTCATGAACATCAGGACACCATCTATCCTCAGTTATCTCATAGTTCGCAAAGTAACTTTTCTTACAATTCGTATCTACATCGCTAGCGAATAAGATTTCCGTTTTCAGGTTAAGACGCTTTAAGGCATGTTCAATGGCGCCAATACCACTAAACAGGCTACCTAAGCGAATTGTGCGTTCTGGATGAGAGAACTCACGCTCTGTCCATAATGGATTATCATATATTTTATCTCTCATCAGAATGCTTCTTTAATTTTATCTTTAAATTTCTCATTTATCAAATCTAATGTGCGGCAAACAACAGATAGTTGCTTAAACGTCAACTTACTGCGATCTTTTTGTGCCGCTATTTTTCTAACTATCTTAGCATCATTTGCATCACAGATACGTCCAGCCAATAATTTCACAGTAGTCCAATTGTCATCGGTCAATTTTTGGATTCTCTTAAATAGTTCTTTAGAATCTTTTTCTTTTCGCGACGACTTAATTGTACTCTTTGCTAAAATATCCTCTTTAGAGAGTCCCGATTCGTTGAATTTCTTTAGCAATTGCTGCCCTTCAAAAATTTGCACAGATGACAACTGTTTGCTAGAGGTCAGAGTTTGGACTATTTGCACCATAGTCTTATATTCCAGTTCTGAATATAAGTCAGTATTGAGCCTTGAAAGCCCGTCCCAAAATTGAGCACCAGGTTTTTCAACTTCTTTGCGTTCCTTCTCCGTCAAGCCTTTCCCCTCCTCCTTACGAGCAGCATCCTCGTTCTTGCTTTTGAAATCATCCTTAATAGATGCCATATCAAGACTAAACGTATATTTCTTTGCCATATCCCATGTCTTAGAAGACTTACAGAAATCACGGAAAGTTATTGTTTCCGGTCTGTCTGATGAAAGCTTTTCATAAAGTTGCTTAGCTAACTCATTGAGAAAATTCTTTAAGTTATCTGAAAGACCCTGATTCTGCCATATTCTATAAAGGGAAATGTTACCGTTTGTAATATGGTAAAGCATAGCGAGCGTATAGACAGTCATCTGTGCCTTCATCTGATGAAACTCCAAGAATACGGGGTTCTTCTTTTCCATAAAGCGGAAAATAATCAGCATTGCTACAAAATCCTCAAAGAAGATTCTGTCTGGCACTTTGTCTTTATGCACCTCAATAAATGCAGGATAACATTTTTGGGGACCAAGAATCGACACATCGGGATGCTGGTGCCAAGCTGTATAGATACGCCCTAAGTCTTT
>OMSH01000203.1 GCA_900313715.1 uncultured Prevotellaceae bacterium | reverse complement strand
GCGACATCGCTGCCGCTCCTGTTTTTCAGACCAGTCACAGTGATCTACAATCCCGAGATCCTAAAACACGCGCGTTACTAGACTTATTGGATTATCTAACCTGCTTATTGTTGCTTCACCTTTAATTCATACTCCATATTGGTGGTTCCCGACTGTTGGACGTTTGTGGTATTGATTACGCGTGGCAGGACGTAAAGCGGCGATAGCCAACTAAGGTTTGACACTTCAGAGAGCGCCGTAGCATTGAGGTTGTACGGTCCTAATCCCTTGAAAGTATAGACATAGTTGGAGCCAATCTTCTTGACGGTAAAGGTTCCTTCGATATTGTGCTCAATGTCACCGTTCATCATCAGATTGAATATGGCTATGCCGTCGTCCTTAAATCTATTTTCCTTTATCAAAAATTGTATGTAGCCTGCCCAGGACGAGAAGTATTCCTCTACCTGCTCCATTGTCATCACTTCCTTATGGTAAGACGTACTGAGGGTAAACGTTCCTTCGCCTTCGTTGGTCTCTTTGTTGTAGGAACCCGTCATGTTAAGTCCGTTTTGGGCATAGTTGACAGTTCCGGCTTCGTCGGGTACGACGCTGGCGCCCTTGACGGCGTTCTCGATGTCTTCGTACCAATCTTCGAAGTATATGCCGTCCGTCTCATCTGGGTCGTGGTTAAGGCTGTATTCACCGTCGAGATAGCCTCCCATCTTGAAATCTATGTGGACGAACGAGGGGGTATGGCTGATGGCCGACGGATTCTCCTCGCCAATCTTAAACTCGTATACAGGCTCGGCCAGCCAGTCCTTACCGAACACGTTAACCACTGGATAAAGCTTATAAGACCCGTCGGTATAGGGCGACAGCTCCTCTTTGTCCCATAGGATGAACTGGGGCCACACCTCCTGGGGCACCTCCTTTCCCATCATCTGGAAGATGTGATAATAGGAACGATTCCACTTCTGTGATTCCACGAGTTCATACTCACCCGCCTTGTTTTTCTTGTAGAGTGCAGTACCTGTCACTACTGGCGAGAGGACGGCTCCAGAAGGTTCAAAAGCTAACACACGACACGGCTGCTTGGTGCCATCCAGCTCGTCGGGAGCAGAACTCCACGCATCCTGGTCTTTCTTATAAAAGTATCGATTGTCGGTGGACTCCTTACATTTAGCGAACTCTGGCACAATGGCAGCATTTAAAGGTGGGAAGAGGCTGATGCTTCCATCGGCCAATGTCACTTCTTTTTTCTTGCTATTGAATAATGTCTTGACAGTTCCTTTCACTTCGAAGTCGGCATCTATTGGATGTACCGACAACTTAGTGTTTTTCATCAGCGCATAAGTACCCGTATCATTCCAGGGCATATTCGTCAGGTCGAGCGCCACGGCACCAGCCAGCTTCGGCCCCACAAACCACTGGCCTCCGATGTCGGCAGCAAAAAATTTCTTGAGGACAGGCAGACTCTCGAATTTCATGGGGAACAACATGCCGGCCTGGACATAGCCGTTAAGCTCCAGGGATGCTCCGGTGCTGCTATCATCCCATTTTTCCCAGTTATCATTCCCGTCGGGGTTGCCGAGACCAACGGACATCGAGGGCCACCAGTTAGTGATTTCGAGCTTCGACCACATGCCGCCACGAAATTGGGGTGACTGTGCTGAGAACTTAACATGAGCATCGCCACGCACGAAACCATCGGGCGCAATGTCAAGATAGACAAGTGGACACGTAGCTGGAACAGGCACACCACCTAACAAACCACCTACGCCTGAGGGGAAGAAGTCTTTGATCTGTCCGTCGACAGTGAATCCAAGGCCTACGCCAAAGTTGAGCTGTGAGGTAATGCCAATATATTTGTCACCCCAGAGCGAGAGATTCCATGCTGTCTTTATATGCAGTTTACCACTGATTGAGGGATCCAGCGTGATGTTCAGGGCATCGCTGGCATAGAGAGGGATGTGGCCGCTTATTGAGAAATCAAACAAGTCACCCTGCCAAGTACCCTCAGCGCGACGGGAAGGCTGGTCTACAGTGAGGTCTGGACGGCCTGCCACACGTCGGCGAATAAGCTGGCCATTGCGGTTCTTGTCGTATTCCTCCACCATGACAAACTGCTCGAAGATATCGGTTATGTCGTCAATGGGACTGCACTTGACGGCAATTCCACTTCCCGTTTCCATCACTTCTGTCACCTTGCCACTCCAACCGTCATTGATATCAAAGGAGGCAAACACGTCGCCCACCTTGGGCTTCAGACTTTCAGGCGTACTGCCGTCGAAGACAAGGTTCTCATATTCCTCGTCGTGACTGATCATTCTAGTGAACAACTGGTCTTCCGAGACAAGGCGTAGTCTGGCGTTGTACTTCACCTCAGGCTGCACGAAACCTATAGAGTCGATAGCGGTAAGCATAATACGATAAGTAGAGTCAGCTGTGACGATCTCCTGTGAAACATATTCGTTATGTTCCACACCAAGCGTATCGAGATAAGAATAGGTCATTTTGATGACGTCATCATAGAAGAAACCGTCGAAGTGACCGTCGTTCTGGTAGATATAAAATGCATCAGCTTCTGTCTGAGCATGTACTTCGTAAGTAAACAATACTGTGAATAATGCCAACATCGCGAGCGAACGCGATAATATAAAATTACAACTAGTCTTCATGGCTTCATCAGTTTAATGGTTTCGTGATCTGCCTTAACAACATATACGCCCGAAGGACGATTCTGGATAGAGATGGTCAGGGGCTTCGAGCCTTCGGCTGTACGCTGTTCAAGGAGCACACCTCCGAGGCTGAAGAGTTTGACGATGGTGCCTGGTTTCAGATTGCGGAAGGTGATATCCTCACCCTCTTCACTGATTTTGACGGAATATGCCGACGGCTGTTCCTCAATACCCGATGCCCCGTTGTCATCATACGTATAGCGCAGGACGTCGCCGAGCTGATAGGATATGGTGGACGTACTACTCTTGATGGTCAACTTACCGCCCCCGAAACTGGTCTCCGGCAGCGTGTTAAGGTCGAAGTAGGCCTTATCGCCGTTTTTCAACCATACCACGAGGCGGGTTGGTGGCTCTTTGACTTCCACATCAGGAGGATTGTTGTCATCCCCTGCTGGCAGGTCGTCGACAATATTCGCGAAGTTCTTCCAGACATCGGCTGCGGCATAGGCCTTCCTGCTGCCTGCAGGAACATGGAGCGTACCAGAGTTAGGATCATTCATGAGCCTTTCTATTTCATACTCAGTAGTGCCATAGCTGGACGCGCCCACGTCAATCAGTTCGTCTTCCATCCTGCAACCCTCATAATAGCTCTCATCCAACAATTTTACAGGCTGAGGCGTTGTAGCGTAATTAAACACTTCCACATCAGGGGGGAAGTTGCCTATACCAATCAACTTCACCGAAGCCGGGATGGTCAGCTTCTTGAGTGGGTTATTTATTTGTGTTGGAATGATGGCAAAGTCGTTGATGCGCTCTACCGTCTCGGGGATATTTAATTCTTTGTGATACTCATAAACACGACTGATTTCTGAAATATGGTCTTCTTTCCACCCGCAGAAAATAAGTGTCTTCATGTCTTTGCTGTAGACAACGTTGTTAGTGCTCACAAAGTTGGGGTTATCCTTGTCGATAACTATATTCGTGGTAAAATCCAGAGGCGAGTAGCGTCGCAACGACTTGATGGGGGCATCTTTGCCTATATTGAGAGTTCCTCCTGACTTTACCAGCGAAGGGTTCCATCCCATTGTCTCGATCTTGTCCAACGTCACAGTATCAAAAAAACTCCCGCTCAGACAATCGTTACCCATGTGTTTCACGTCTCCCAAGTAGATGTACGAGATGCCGTCATAGAAAAAAGCTCCATCACCTAACGTCTCACCATAGAAAAAGACCTCCGGCTTACTGCTACAGCGTCCAAAAGACATCGTGCCTACCTCCTTGCTATAGATTACAGCCTGAGTCAATTTGTCGCAACGATAGAACGCATAGTCAGCTATACGCGATATGGAGGCAGGTACTGTGATGTCTGTCAGACCGCTACGGGCAAAAGCATACTCGCCCAACGTGGTCAACTGATTGGATAAGGTGCTTCCAGTCAATGATGTCGATTGGTCCTCCGTTGTGACGCTGGAGAAATTGCAGCAATTGTAGAAAGCCCGTTCACCGATCTCCTTGATTGACAAAGGAAGTACGGCTGACGTCAGGTTCTCGTTCTCGTAACATGCCATCCGACCAATTTTCGTCACCGGATAGGTCGTGCCGTTGGCCGCAATAGTTGCCGGTATGGTTACAGCACCTTTAGTTGCTTCAGAGTAGCTAAGGATGGCTTGGTCGTTGGCGGTATAGAAATAGTTGTCGCCCTCTCGAATGCTGTAGGTCGGACAAATACCTACAAGCGCATCCTGTTCTATCCATGATAACTTCCGGCGATCCTCCAGGTTTTTGAGGTTGTCTACATCAATCGCCGTAGTCAGGTAATAGCCGTCACCTGTACCTTCCCATCCGAAATTCATGTGGAAGTAGCCTGTGTCGGTATAGCCGTCAACGACAATGAAATGGCTTTGTATGTTTGGGGACGGCTGAGCCCCCAGGAGTGCTGGGCGTTTCATGTCAAGATCGTGTTTCAGATAACTGTCAAAGTCATCCGTTTCACCTTGACCGGCATTCAGAAATCTTCTCAAAAACTTCAAGGAATCACCCTTATAGTCGAAATACTTCACGAGTGCAGGCTCAACGTTGAATGGATGGGTTCCGCTTCCATCAAAGATACTTGGAGCACCATAAATACAATGTACTGCCGCTCCCACGTCGGCCATCAGAAGAGCTATAGCATCCGCCTGTGTTTCATTATAACCACCGGCATAGCCGTTCAACATATTATCCCAGTCGTAGACGGAATTGCTGAAGTCACGTCCATAGTCAAAGCGGGTCGTTTCTGTGGGATTCCAGTAATAGTAATTACTGCCCCTGCCTACCTTCGGATACTTCCAGTAGGCCAGAATCTGAGCTATCGCCGTAGGGCCACAGCCTGTGGGTGATTTCATTCCTGCAACGACAACGGGACACAAATTATTATACGGTGCATCCTGGTTCCAAGTGGTCTTAACCAATGGCTCCACGATGACATTACCCAAGCCCGGGGCCCGTGTCTTAGACTTCTGCCTGACGGCTCTCATCTCTGGATGCTGACGCAGGTGTTGAATCTGCCCGGTATACTGCGACAGAAGTGCTTTCAGATTACAGGGCGCATGGTCATAGTCGAAACGGCCTTTGTCCGAATAGCCGAGGATTGGAGTTATGGTAGCGTCATTGCCTGAAACAATCACAAAGCCGTCACCTTCGCCACGGTCAAAGACATACCAGTCTGTTTTCGAGTTATCAGACTCAGAAACCGATTTATAGGCCATTTTCAGCGGTTGACTATTTGCAGGAGCATGCATTATACTTCTTGAGCGTGCAGGATTCGTCTGACAGAACTGTATTGCCAGTTGCTGCGCCTCCTGCTCGCTGATGTCATCAGCCCACACTGTTGATACCCCTAAAAGGAGTGCAAGCATAACGATTCCTCTTTCAACCTTGCATTTTTTGCAGAAGAATATAAATAGTTTCATACGTTTATTGTTTTGTATTGAATTACGCT
>OMSH01000204.1 GCA_900313715.1 uncultured Prevotellaceae bacterium | reverse complement strand
TTTTGGAAATCGGTTATCCAACTGGTAATATCGGTTTTGACGGCAGCACTGACTGCCATCAGCACGACTTCATGCATAGGGTACGGCCCCCTGGGCATCTAAAATGACATTCCCCCGACTTGGGGGATTGTCTGTTGATGGGATATGCTCCGTTATGAAACATGTGACATGGCCTTAACATTAGGTAAAAAAGAAGCCCGGTAAGGTAATTCTTATCGGGCTTTTACTATGTTTGACCAACGCAAACTTTACTTTTTAATATCATCATCACAATTCATCAGCACACTACATCTCATTTCCAGATTTTATTTTCTGAATGGGGGCTTCTGCACCACAGCCTTGAGTTTGCGGCCTCGCATATCGATGAGAATATCGGTGCCGGTCTTGCTGTATTCAGGTTTCACATATCCCAAGCCGATGCCAATCTTGCGGGTGGGCGACATGGTGCCACTGGTTACCTCGCCGATCTCCTCACCATCGGTATTGAGCAACTTATAGTGTTCACGTGGAATACCGCGGTCAATCATCTCGAAACCTACCAGCTTGCGGCTTACGCCTTCTTTCTTCTGACGTTCCAGCTCAGCACGATTGGTGAAGTTCTTGCCATCAACGAACTTGGTGATCCACCCCAGACCTGCCTCGATAGGTGAGGTGGTGTCGTTGAGGTCGTTGCCATAAAGACAGAAGCCCATCTCCAGGCGAAGGGTGTCACGGGCACCCAAGCCGATGGGGGCAATGCCAAACTCCTTACCTGCCTCAAATACGGCATTCCAAATCTGCTCGGCATCCTCAGGATAGAAATAAATTTCGAAACCGCCAGCTCCTGTATAGCCCGTGTTAGAGATAATGACATCTTTGGCACCAGCAAATGGTCCATGAGTGAAATGATAATAAGGAATGGCACTGAGGTCGATGGTGGTCAACTTCTGTAGGGTAGCCAGTGCCTTAGGACCCTGAATAGCCAACTGCGCGGTATTGTCGGATGAGTTCTGCAACTCTGCACCTATTTGATTATGAGACACACACCAGTTCCAGTCCTTGTCGATATTAGCTGCATTGACTACCAACAAATATTTCTCTGGCTCGTAGTAATAAACAAGGAGGTCGTCAACGATACCTCCCTGCTCGTTAGGGAAGCAGGTGTATTGTGCCTGACCGATGGTCAGCGCAGCTACATTATTTGAGGTAATCTGCTGCAAGAAAGGCAATGCGTTAGGGCCTTTTACCCAAAACTCGCCCATGTGGGATACATCGAACACACCTACGCCGTTGACAACGGTCATGTGCTCTTGAATAATGCCACCAGGATACTCAATAGGCATGTTATAGCCAGCAAACTCGTGCATCTTTGCACCCAGTGCAATGTGCTTTTCAGTGAATGGAGTATTTTTCATAAAAGTTCAGAATTGAGATTTGTTAGTTAATATTCAGGTTAGTTTCTTTTAGCGGTTAGCTCTGCTATCTTTACCATCACCTTCATGGCTTTCTCCATGCTGGGGATGGGCACATACTCAAAACGGCCATGCATGTTCATGCCACCAGCAAAGATATTGGGGCAAGGCAGACCCTTGAACGAAAGTTGTGCGCCATCGGTACCACCACGAATGGCCTTGACCACAGGTTCAACACCTGCTGCCAGCATGGCTTCCTTGGCGATATCGATGATATACATCACCGGCTCAATCTTCTCACGCATATTGTAATACTGATCGCGCAATTCAAGTTTCAGGGTTCCCTCGCCATACTCAGAATTAATCTTGTTGGTCAGGTGCTGGAACTCACGCTTGCGGCTCTCGAAACGCTCACGACTATGATCACGGATGATATAGTTGACTATGGTCTGCTCTACCGAACCGTTGATACTGATAAGGTGATAGAATCCTTCATAACCCTCGGTATGCTCAGGGGTTTCGTGTGAAGGCAGCATAGTGATGAAGCGGTTGGCCACACGTATTGAATTGATCATCTTGTTCTTGGCAGTACCTGGATGCACGTTGCGTCCCGTGAAGGTCAGCTTGGCAGCAGCAGCGTTGAAGTTCTCAAACTCCAGCTCTCCCACCTCACCTCCGTCGAAGGTATAGGCAAAGTCGCAGCCAAAGCGCTCAACATCAAACTTATGAGCGCCCAAGCCAATCTCCTCATCGGGATTGAAGGCAATGCGCACCTTACCGTGCTCGATTTCAGGATGCTGCATGAGGTATTCCACACCAGAGATGATTTCGGCGATGCCTGCTTTGTCGTCGGCACCCAACAAGGTATTGCCGTCCGTCACAATCAGGTCTTCGTCAATATGGTTCTTCAGTTCGGGGAACTGTGTGGGGCTCAGCACGATGTTCTCTGCAGCATTCAGCAGGATGTCCCCACCGTCATAGTTCTGCACGATGCGAGGGGTTACATTCTTACCACTCATATCGGGAGCTGTATCCATGTGTGCGATGAACCCTACCACAGGTACCTGCTTGTCTGTGTTGGCAGGCAAGGTAGCATAGAGGTAACCGTTATCATCTAAAAAGACTTCCTGCAAGCCGAGGCTTTCCAACTCTTCTTTCAGGTATTTGGCAAGGACCATCTGTCCGGGAGTGGAAGGCGTAACGCCTGACTCCTCGTTAGAGGTGGTCTCAAAAGCTACATAGTTTAAAAATCTGTCAATTAGTTTGCTCATGGTATTATTATTTAATTGAGAATTGAAAAATGAGAATTAAGAATTAAGAATTGAGACATCACTAATTTTCAATTCCCAATTCTTAATTCTCAATTATTAAAAGTGGCTGCTGCCGTCAAAGCAGTGGGTACAAATCTTGCACTTTGGCAAGCCGATAGCCCTAACTACATTATCCACCGTATTGAACTTCAGTGAGTTGAGACCGAACTTCTGGCGCATAATCTCCACCATCTTGTTGTACTCAGGAGTACCTGCATTAGCATATTTGTCGAGCTTGGCATTGGCATCGCCTTCCACATCCTTGATGATGCGACGAGTCAGCAATTCCAAATCGCCCTTGGAGGCGGTGTAACCCACAAACGGACAAGAATATATCAATGGCGGACAACTGATGCGGATATGTACTTCCTTAGCACCATACTCAAAGAAGGTCTTAACATTGTCGTGCAGCTGAGTACCTCGAACGATAGAGTCGTCGCAGAACGTCATCTTGCGGTCTTGCAACATACAACGGTTAGGTATCAGCTTCATCTTGGCTACCAAGTTACGCATCTCCTGATTGGCTGGGGTAAAACTGCGTGGCCAGGTGGGTGTATATTTGGAGATGGCACGATGATAAGGAACGCCCTTACCTTCGGCATAACCCAGTGCCATTCCTACACCTGACGACGGGATGCCACAAACGCAATCAACATCAGTATCGTCTTGCTGTCCCATCTGCATACCTAAGCTAAAGCGCACCGACTCGGTGTTGATGCCTTCGTAGCTGGAGGTGGGGAAGCCGTAGTAAATCCACAGGAACGAACAAATCTGCATCTCCTCATTGGGTTTGCGCAACTGCTCCCAGCCATCTGCCCGCACACGTATAATCTCGCCAGGCCCCATGTAATGGTCGCGACGGTAGTCGAGGTTAGGGAAACTGCTGGTCTCACTTGAAACGGCATAAGCATCGTCTTTCTTGCCTATGATGACTGGGGTACGTCCCAACCTGTCGCGAGCGGCAATGATACCATCCTCTGTGAGGATGAGTAGTGAACAAGAACCTTTGATTTTGCTGAACATATATTCAATGCCTTCTACCCAAGTTTTTCCTTGTATGATGAGCAAGGCTATCAGCTCTGTCTGGTTGGTCTTGCCTGAGTTCAGTTCGGCAAAGTGTAAATTACTGTCAAGTATCTCTCGTTCCAGTTCGGCCAGATTGAAAAGCTTGGCCACAGTAACGATGGCAAACCTGCCTAAGTGAGAGTTAAATATGATGGGTTGCGGGTCGGTATCGCTGATAATGCCAATACCTGAGTTGCCCTTGAATTTGTCTAAATCGTTTTCGAATTTGCTTCGGAAATAATCGCTGTCCAATTTGTGGATGGAGCGAGCGAAAGTGCCGTCTTCCTGATTGTAGGTTGCTAAACCTCCACTGCGAGTGCCGAGGTGTGAATTGTAATCGGTACCGTAGAACAGATCTGCTGTGCAACGATGCTTAGCAATGGTGCCAAAAAAACCTCCCATAAATGTAGAATATTTTTATTGTTTAGTCTCAATCTTGTCAAATTGAAGTTGCAAAGATAGTGCAAATCGAATACAAAGCCAAATTTTATTTGGAGTTTGTTGAGATGCAGCCTATCTTATCTAAAGATGATCATTTATGTTGATAATTCCTCAATCCTGACTGCAAGAATTCAACATATTTTTCAACGTCCTCATCATAGGCATACGATTTATTCAGCGGTTTGCCATCATTATCAATCAACACATAGAACGGCTGGGCATTAGCGCCGAATTTCACTCGCTGCAAATAGCTCCACTTGTCACCCAGGGTACGCAAGGTTCGTTCTTTGCCCTTCTCCACTACCTTGACAGGTTCGGGCAACTTGGTCTTGTTATCAACATAGAGTGTAATCAGTACGTAATCATCGTTCATCAGGCTACCTACTGTAGGATCTGTCCATACCGCCAACTCCATCTTGCGGCAATTCACACAACCGTAGCCGGTGAAGTCCAACATGACAGGCTTCCCTACTCTTTGGGCATATTCCATACCTAAGTCGTAATCGTCAAACTGTGCCCGAACCTCATTCTTGTAAAGATTGAAATCCTGCGTGTGCAAAGGTGGGGCGAAAGCGCTGACCGCCTTTAACGGGGCGCCCCATAAGCCTGGTATCATATATACGGCAAATGCCAAAGAGGCCAGTGCCAAGAAGAATCGAGGCACACTGACACGAGCATCATCATCGTCATGCGGGAACTTGATTTTGCCCAGGAGATAAACGCCCAACAGGGCAAAAAGGACAATCCACAACGACAGGAATGTCTCACGGTCAAGGATATGCCAGCCGTAAGCCAAGTCAGCTACCGACAGGAACTTCAGCGCAAAAGCCAGTTCGATGAAGCCCAACGACACCTTGATGACATTCATCCAGCCACCCGACTTAGGCATTTGCTTGAGCCATGAAGGGAAGAGAGCAAAAAGGGTGAATGGCAACGCCAAGGCAATAGCGAAGCCCAGCATACCGATGGCTGGTGCCACAATGCTGCCCGACGTAGATACTTCTACCAACAAGAAGCCGATGATAGGGCCTGTGCAGGAGAAGGATACTAATGCCAACGTAAATGCCATGAGGAAGATGCTGAGCAAACCAGTGGTCTTCTCAGCTTTGCTATCTACTGCATTACTCCACGATGAAGGCAAGGTAATCTCGAATGCGCCAAAGAAAGAGATGGCGAATACCACCAGCATCAGGAAGAAGAAGATGTTGAAGATGGCATTGGTGGAGAGGGCATTAAGGGCACTGGCTCCGAAAAGCAAAGTAACCAACAAGCCTAAAGCTACATAGATCACTACAATCGCCAAACCGTAGGTCATCGCATCGGCAATACCTTTTTTCTTGTCTTTACTGCGTTTGAGGAAGAAACTGACTGTCATAGGGATAATGGGCCACACGCAAGGGGTGAACAACGCCAGCAAACCTCCTAAGAATCCCGTAAAGAATATGTATAGCCAAGAGCGGTCAACAGTGCCGACAGATTCGCCAAAGGCACGGAGTTCGCTGATAACGGGAGACCAAGTATCAGGAAATTGAGAATTAAGAACTGAGAATGGAGAATTGCTCAAATTCTGTTGAGAGTCGGAAGTATTGATCTCGGCATCTTCGCCTGATAAAACCCCTTGAGCCTCTTCTGACAAATCATCGTCAGTAGCATCTGTGGGCGATGCGGTTATGTCGGCCGTGCCTGTAAACATAAATGGCACCTCGCTGGGTGGCAAACAATTCTGGTCGTTGCAGGCAGCATATTCAAGATAGCCCTCCACTCGGTAGGCTCCTCCTTCCAGACGGATGCGCTGCACAAACTTGGCAGTTTTCTCAAAATAGCGAACATCCATACCGAACAGTTTGTCATAGACAGCTTGTTCATTGCCCACAGGAAGCAGTTTACCGTCTTCATGAGCGCCAGTTGCCCGTTCTAAAACGAATGAGGCAGAAATAGGACCTCCCTCACCCAAATCGGTAGAATAAATGTGCCAACCTGGATCTATGGTGGCTGTGAACACGATCTCCGCTACATCGTCGGAGACTTTATTGAATTCGGTGCGGAAACTAACAGGGTCCAGTATCTGGGCCTGTAGCATAATGGTTGTAAGGAGTAATCCGACGATAGAAAGTAGTCTTTTCATTAATTGAAAATTGAGAATTGAGAATTAATAGTCCACGCAGGCTCTGCTTTCCTTTACATCAGCCAACAACTTAGCTGCAGCCACATGGGCAGGATGAACAGCATAGGCTTTCACCTCTGCCAACGTATTGAACTCGCTATATAGAGCAATGTCCCACTGCTCATCGGGGTTAATGTTGATACCCACCTCTACATGTTTAATGAAGGAAATAACCTCAGGCAGTGCTTCAATAGCAGCCTTGAATTTCAGTGCCACAGCATGTTTTTCTGCCTCAGGAATCTCATTTTTCAGCTTAAAAAGTACAATGTGTTTAACCATATATGATATTTGTGAATAATTTTATTTATATTTGTCGCAAAGATAGTGCAAATCGAGCGGAGAACAAAATAAGCTTGCTTATTTTTTATCCGGCGATGCAGTCTATCTTATGAAAAGATAACTTTTTTCTGCCATAAACAATATTAAGAAAATGCTAATTATCGGTATCGCTGGCGGAACAGGGTCGGGAAAGACCACCGTCGTAAAGAAAATTATGGAAAAGCTGAATAAGGACGAGGTTGTGCTACTACCCTTGGACTCCTATTACAAAGACAGTAGTCATGTGCCGCCAGAGAAGAGACAGCAAATCAACTTTGACCATCCCAATGCCTTTGATTGGGACTTGCTACGTTCACATATTGCGTTGCTGAGGGAAGGAAAATGTATTGAGCAGCCTATCTACGACTACCTGACTTGCACACGCCAACCTGAAACAATACATATTGAACCGAAGAACGTGATTGTTTTCGAGGGTATCATGTCGCTGTACGATAAGGAGATTCGTGACATGATGGATCTGAAGGTTTTTGTAGATGCCGACCCTGACGAGCGACTGATACGTAACATCGAGCGTGATGTGGTGTCTCGAGGAAGAACCTATCAGGATGTAATGGAACGATATACAAGGGTGCTCAAACCCATGCATGAACAATTTATCGAACCTACTAAGCGCTATGCTGATTTGATAGTGCCACAGGGTGGACATAACAAAGTGGCGATTAAGATATTGAGCATGTATATTAAAAAGCATGTGAACGTTTGAATAAGATGTCCAGCGATCAAAGGTCAGCGGTCAAAGGCAGGAGTCTGCTTGCAGTATTACTTATTATAGCAATGCTGTCATTCGTTATGGGCTACAAGTACCTGCACAAGCCCCCAACTGCCAAGTACGACCTGGAACAGATGCTGGATAGTGGGGTAGTGAGAGTGATTACCCTATATGGCTCTACCAGTTACTTCCAGTATCGCGGACAGGAGATGGGTTTTCATTATGAATTGGCCAGTCAGTTTGCCAACTTCCTTGGAGTAGAATTAGAGGTGGTGGTAGCCAATAACATAGCTGAAATGACCGGCATGCTACTGCGCGGTGAAGGCGACTTGATTGCGTTCCCTCTACCCTACACCAATGAGTGGAAAGACAGTGTGGCGTATTGTGGCGAAGAGGCCATCACCCACCAGGTGTTGGTGCAACGTAACCGATGGCGCCCTGCTCCACTGAAAGATGTGACCGAACTAATTGGCAAAGAGGTGTATGTAAAGCCGGGAAGGTTTCTGCAACGCATGAACAACCTGAACCAAGAAGTGGGTGGAGGCATTATCATCCACAATGTCGAGAATGACAGCCTTTCGTTGGAGGACCTGATTACGCAGGTGGCACAGGGGAAGATAGACTATACGGTGGCCAACAACGACCTAGCCAAGCTGAACCAGACTTACTATCCCAACCTGGAGGTGAGTATGGCAGTGAGTCACGACCAACGTGCATCGTGGGCAGTAAGAAAGGAATGTACCCAATTGGCAGAGGCAGTGAACAAATGGCACGAGGAGAACGTGATATCCCCCAATTATACTGCCAGTATGAAACGTTATTTCGAACTGAGCAAAAGCAAGGTATTCTTCCCTATCATGTCGGCAAAAGAAGGGAAGATATCGCCTTACGACAACCTGTTTCGCCAATATGCCAAGGAAATTGGCTGGGATTGGCGATTGTTGGCTTCACTGGCATATAACGAATCGAACTTCGACACAACAGCTGTTTCCTGGGCAGGTGCCAAAGGATTGATGCAGCTGATGCCGAGGACAGCTAAGGCGATGGGGGTGCCAGAGGGCAAAGAGCAGAATCCGGAGGAGAGTATCAAGGGAGCCGTGAAATATATCGGTCTTACTGCAGGCTCATTTAGGTCGATACCTGATTCTGAACGCATTAAGTTCATCTTGGCAGCCTACAATTCCGGTACAGGTCATATTACTGATGCAATGGCTCTGGCTGAAAAATATGGTGCCAACAAATATGTCTGGGACGGTAATGTAGAGAAATATATCCTGCTGAAAAGCAACGAAGAATATTTCTCTGACCCTGTTTGCAAGCATGGTTATTTCCGAGGCATCGAGACATACAACTTCGTTCGTGACATCATCCAACGCTTCAACCGCTACAAAGAAGTCATCAAGGAATAAAACAAAAGAGGCTGCAAAATGCAGCCTCTTCTTATTACTGATGCTATCCTTTTAGAACAGGAAACCAACGCCCAGATTAGCACCGAAACGGCTAAAGCCATTGTCAGAAATGATATACTTGGCTTCACCAATAATCTTCACTGTATCCGTAATGAAAAACTCAAGACCACCACCTAAGTTCAAACCAATTCTGGTTGGAATATCATGATTGAAGAAAGCGATATTAGCACCAGCCAATGGATATACATTAAACTTTTCTGCAGCTACAGGAATTACATAGTGGAAATTAGCGTTGACATCAAACATAGATATGTCATTTTTCTTGAAGAAAAGATCAGCACCAATTTCAGCACGGAACTGATCAGCAAAACCTTGCTGAACCTTAACTCCAAGACCGAATTGACCATTCCAATCATCATATGCACCTTGTACACCAAATGCAGTTACACCCTTCTGTGCGAAAGCAGCAGTGCTCATTGCAAACATTGCTACCAAAATAAACAAATACTTTTTCATAACCAATAATAATTTTAGTTAGTTAATTCATTGCAAAGATAATACTAATCTTTTAAATTAATCAATTATTTTTAAAAAAAATTAAGTTTCTTCCTTCGTGCTTCCTCTAAGGATAGCAGTTTTTGCTGGTTACCAGTTGCCTCTTCACGAAGATGTGCATATTCTTTTTTCAGGTCATCCTCCAACTCATGCTTAAGGACAGGATTCATCAAACGGGCAGCTACAGAAGGATTCTGAGAGGCATCTTTAAGGTGTACCACAGGGGCATGATAAACAGGTGCAATCTTCAAAGCGGTATGCAACTGAGATGTAGTAGCTCCACCTATGAGCAGCGGGATATCAAGCCCAGCCCGCTCCAATGCTAATGCCACTTGTACCATCTCATCGAGCGAAGGAGTAATCAGTCCGCTCAAACCTATCATATCCACCTTTTCACGAATGGCAGTACGCACAATCTCTTCTGCAGGCACCATCGTTCCTAAGTCGATGATTTCATAACCGTTGCAAGCCATTACCACAGAAACGATGTTCTTACCAATATCATGAACATCGCCTTTCACTGTTGCCAACAGCACCTTACCCACAGTTTTTGTTCCTGCCTGTTTCTCGGCTTCAATGGCTGGTTGTAAGATGCCGACTGCTTTTTTCATAGTACGTGCAGTTTTCACTACCTGCGGCAGGAACATCTTGCCAGAACCAAAAAGTTCACCCACGTAGTTCATGCCATCCATCAGCGGACCTTCGATAATGTTCACAGCCTTGGGATATTGTTGCAGGGCTTCCTGTAAGTCAGCTTCCAAATAAGTATCAACTCCTTTGGTCAGTGCATATTTCAAACGTTCTTCAACGGAGGCTCGGCGCCAGGAATTTGCCTCTGAAAACTGAGAGTTGATTGATACATGAGAACTACTCTCCAACTTCCTTTCTTCCTCTTTCTGCTTTATTTCTTCAGCCAAAGCAATCAGACGATCGGCTGCGTCTTTTCGACGGTTAAGCACCACATCCTCCATACATTCCAGCACATTGGCAGGAATCTCGGAATACAATACAGAAGTGGATGGATTTACAATACCCATATCCATGCCTGCATTGATTGCATGATAGAGGAACACTGCATGCATTGCCTCACGAATATAGTTATTACCTCTGAACGAGAACGACAGGTTGCTCACACCTCCACTGACATGACTGCCTTTCAAATGTTCACGTATCCAACCCGCTGCCTTGATATAGTCCAAAGCATAGTTATCGTGCTCTGGCATACCTGTAGCTACTGCCAATATATTGGGGTCGAAAATGATATCCTGTGGAGGGAAGCCCACTTTTTCTGTCAGCAGTCGGAAAGCTCTTTCACAAACTGCTATCTTGCGCTCATAAGTGTCAGCCTGTCCTTGTTCGTCGAACGCCATCACCACAACTGCAGCTCCATATTCCCTAAGTTGGCGGGCTAAAGAGAGGAATCTCTCCTTACCTTCTTTCAAAGAAATGGAGTTGACCACACATTTGCCCTGCATACATTGCAATCCGGCTTCTATCACCTCCCACTTCGATGAGTCGATCATCACAGGCACTCGGGCTATTTCCGGTTCGGAAGCCAACAGGTTCAGGAAGTGCTTCATTTCGTCACGCGCATCCAGTAAACCATCATCCATGTTGATATCCAACATCTGTGCACCGTCTTCCACCTGTTTGCGGGCTATGCCCAATGCCTCATCATAGTTCTTCTCCTTTATCAATCTGAGGAACTTGCGAGAGCCTGCCACATTGCATCGCTCACCGATATTTACGAAATTGATAGCTGGTTTTACCTCCAACAACTCTAATCCAGAAAGTTGAAGATAAGGCGAACGAGCCACAGGTTCATGGGGCTTAGCGTCTTTAACTAACGGCTGATAAGCAGCAATATATTCATCAGTAGTACCACAACAGCCACCCACGACATTCACCAACTGTTCATCAAGATATGTCTTCATAACTGATGACATATGGGCTGGGGTCTCATCATATTGCCCTAAGCTATTAGGCAATCCTGCATTGGGGTAAAAACTGATATAATATGGTGCTCGTGCTGCCAAATGGCTAAGGAATGGTTTCATCTGCTCGGCTCCAAACGAACAGTTTAACCCCACAGAGAAGATGTCTGCATGAGACACCGAAGCCAAGAATGCCTCTAATGTCTGACCAGACAAGGTACGCCCAGCCACATCAGACACAGTGACAGACAGCATCAAAGGAACTTTCTTATCCATGAGCCTCATCGTCTTTTCTGCTGCATAGATCGCAGCTTTGGCATTGAGAGTGTCAAAAATCGTCTCTACAAGCAGCACATCCACCCCACCTTCGAGCAGGGCCGTCATTTGTTCCAGGTAAGCCTGCACCAATTCATCGAAAGCGAGTGAACGGAAAGCTGGGTCATTTACATCGGGACTCATCGAACAGGTCTTGTTGGTGGGTCCCACCGACCCTGCAACGAAACGAGGCTTTTCTGGGGTTGTGTAACGATCAGCCAATTCTCGTGCCAAACGTGCACCAGCTAAGTTCATCTCACGCACATGAGCCTGCATGCCATAGTCTGCTTGACTTACCGCAGTAGCGTTAAAAGTGTTGGTTTCTATGATGTCGGCACCAGCCTGGAGATATTTCTCGTGAATTTCAGCTATGACATCCGGACGTGTAAGGTTCAGTACATCGTTATCACCTTTTATCTGTTGCGTCACATTGGCAAACAAATCACCCCTGAAATCGCTTTCTGTCAGATTATACTGTTGTATCATAGTACCCAACGCCCCATCGAGTACCAATACACGTCGTTTGATTTGCGTTTCGAGTTTCGTGAATGTTGAATAATCAATCATAGCTTATTGTTTAAACATTCTCGCCATTTCGCGTTTGTCGTCGTTTTCCTTCAATGTCTGACGTTTGTCATATTCTTTCTTACCCTTTGCCAGAGCTATGACCAACTTGGCCAAGCCTTTCTCGTTAAGAAACAGCCTTACTGGTACAATAGTATAGCCAGGGTTTAAGGCATCACGCTGCAGCTTGTTAAGTTCCTTACGGTTCAGTAACAGTTTGCGGTCTCGTGTAGCTGCATGGTTATTATAAGTGCCATACATGTATTGGGCAATATGCATGTTCTTCACCCACAACTCACGCTTGTCAAAAAAGCAGTAAGTATCTACCAGGCTCGCCTTTCCTTGTCGGATGGACTTGATCTCCGTGCCCGTAAGTACCATACCAGCCGTATAAGTATCGATAAACTCATAGTCGTGGCTGGCACGTTTATTCTTGATATTGATTGGTGCCTGTTTCATCTGATTCTAGTTCAAGAAAATATTGAGCTTATCAAACACAAAACGTATCAACGGTGGACAAACTAACAGAATCACCGATGCCATTAGTGTCAGCACCGTGCGTTTATCTTCTTTCACATCCAGCAGTTTCTCGCTACCTTCCCATACTAAATAAACAATATAGAACTGCAACATCATCGAGATAATACCCAAGTCAGGCAAGATGCCAGTCAGTATCTGCAACAGGAAAGTCACCGTCATGCTATAACCAGCAAACTGCTGAGAGAGCTGGATGTCGTCACGTTGTTCCAACACGCGTATCCTTACTCTATTGATGAGATAGGAAGACAGGAAATAAGCGCCAAACAAAGATACTACTACACCAGCACACTGCATCATGGCATATTGATAGTCCTCTGCACTGCCCCATCCTCGTTCAAAGATAGAACCGATGAATACCGCAAGTGCCGAACATCCGATCATAGGATAGACATACTCGAATGACACCTCACGAATATTGGAACGTAAACGTATCTCTTCCCACCCTTTGGCAGGATTGGATATCATCAGAAACGCTATATGTAATAAAGACTTATAATTCAACGTAAAGGATTATATGGAACATCTACAGATTCAGTGGTAGTTGAGCCATCCTCAGGATCGCATGAATTCTTATTAACCATGCCCGAAATACGGATTGTACTAAGTTTGCCATTTACGGCTTTGAATTCAGAAATAATATGTCTTAAATCAAAAGCCTGATACTCATAACTATTCTTATAACGACTTACAGTTGGATCGGCAACCATGTCTATTAATGTCAAATTCAAAACACCTTCAGCATTAGTTAAATCATTAGGATATAATAAGGTGAAATGATGCTTTGCATATTCAGTAGTATAGTTCTCAGAGCTGACATCGTCCATCCAGAAAATACAAGGTATCAGAATATAGTCCTGATTGAACATTTCCGGTTTCAGATAGTTATAACCATTATTATACTCAACAGCATAAAGATTAATATTACCAACACCTTCTCCTCTACTCTTATGGTCATTGGTTATATTATAGGGCGGATTTTTGATTGTTACGTTCAACTTATTATTACTCACTGATGTAGGGTCAAATTCGATAGTAATAGAATAGATTCCATCGGCAGTTGGCACATAAGTTGAAGAGGTAGGTACCAAAATTATTCCACTGGCATCTTGAAGGGTACCGCCTTCATACAAAGCAATTACATTCTGTGTTGTTTTGTTATCTTCTTCATTGCTGCTCAAGCAGGCAGTCATTACCATACCCATTATCAGGGTCATGCCCATTAGGGCCATCATTCTAATCTGTTTCATGTCGTCTTTTTTATAATTTGGGGCAAATTTAGATAAAAGATTTCAGTTATCACTCATCTGTCCGTTAATATTTATCAAATTACAGCCATTCTTCTCTATTTATACGCATATCTCGCCGCTTCCTATCACCAAGCGTTTGTTCTTGTCGTATATCACACCAAACTGTCCAGGGGCTATACCTTGCAGCATCTCATTGGATTTCACCAAGTATCCATCGCCATCTGAGACGATACTTCCCGTGGTAAAGTCGGGTGTATGGCGAATCTTAAACGCAATTTCGTGTTCACCATCCTGCCAGGGATTCTCCGTGATGAAATGAAAACCTTTCAATTTAAACGTATCACCATATTGTTTCGTGCAGTCGTAGCCATTCGATACATAAACAATGTTCTGCTGCACATCCTTCTGAATTACAAACCAAGGGCCACCGCTCAGCCCCAGGCCTTTGCGCTGCCCAATGGTATGAAACCAGAATCCTTTGTGTTTACCTAATATCTTGCCTGTTTCCAATTCTACGATAGGACCTTCCTGCTCACCCAAGAAGCGGCGGACAAAGTCGTTGTAATTAATATTATTCAAGAAACAAATACCTTGACTATCTTTGCGTTTCGCGCTGGGCAGACCTGCCTGGGCAGCAATCTGTCGCACTTCAGTTTTCATCAAGTTACCCAAAGGGAACATCAGCTTCTTCACTTGCATATACGTAATCTGTGCCAAGAAGTCGGTCTGGTCCTTCACCGGATCTACGGCGGTTCCCAACCAAGTCTTGCCGTCAATCACATGGGTGGTAGCATAATGTCCTGTTGCAGTTACATCAAAGTCCTTACCCACTTTGTCCTCAAAACAGCCAAATTTAATCAAGCGATTACACATTACATCAGGGTTGGGTGTGAAACCGTTGCGAATCTTATCGATTGCATATACTGCCACTTTATCCCAATATTCGCGATGCAAGTCAATGAGTTCAAGTTTTAACCCATACTTATGTGCCACAGCCGTACAAATTTCCATATCTTCTTCGGCCGTACAGTCCATGTAATCCACATCATCGCGTCCTATGCGAATATAAAACAACGAGGGTTTATATCCTTGTTCGCATAATTGGTGAACCACAACAGAACTATCCACACCTCCTGATATCAAAACGGCAATATTCATGTCAGCTACGTAATACAATCTCTTTCGATTTGCAAAGTTATGAATTATTTTCTTACCTTTGCATCAATCATTGAAGAATAAAGCATGAAAAGCAAATATTGCGTCATAATTCTATTAATTATCATGGCGGTTTCCAGTTTCTTTGCCGCTTGTGGCAAAGATCGTTGGGAGGAATATTATCCTGTTACACGTCATAATCTATGGATTGATAGTGTAATGCGTGTCAACTATTTATGGAATGATGAGCTGGCAGATGAAGACGAGCTTACTTCTTCTTATTTCCTAAACTCTGTGTCTTTCTTATCGAAGGTAAAATACAGTGCCGACCAAGTAAGTTATGTTGATACAGCATATTCAACCCCTATTACCGATTATGGTTACGAACTTTCCACCAGCCAGATAAACGACTCGGCCTATATGGCACTGATTACTTATATAGAGCCTGCGTCTGTTTCTGCTAATGCGGGTTTGCAACGAGGGGAATGGATTATGAAGATAGATGGTGAGTTTATCACTTCACCAAGGCTGAGTCTGCTGAGCGATGGCGATGCCCACGAATTGATGATTGGCCATTATATCACCATCAACCTCAATGAAGGAGATTCTGATGAACAGGAAGGAGAAGGTGTTATCATTTATGACAGAATGGTAAACCTGCCAGCAGCAAAGGGTTATTACCACGATGACCTGCCTGTGGTGTCTATTATCAATGATCATGTAGGTTATATGTTGTACACCGACATTGCCGCAAAGAACCAGCAACAGGTAGCTATTGCTTCGCACACATTGTCGGCTGGCGGCATTACCGATATGGTGCTCGACTTGCGTTACGCTGTTACTGGCGATGTGAGTGGCTTCCAGTATCTCGCCTCCGTACTTGCTCCCTACAGTGCATTGGGTACCAAGTTAGCTACCGCACAGTATGCAGAATCGCGTCATCACGACCCTTCCTTGTTCTTCCTTACAGCCAGCGAATTGGAGAATGGCACGAACCTTGATCTGGGTACACTTTACGTACTCACTTCTTCTTATACCAGTGGTCCTGCAGAAATACTAATCAATTGTCTCCGATCGGTGATGGATGTAGTGGTAATTGGACAGAAGACTAAAGGCATTGGTGTGACTTGCGATAGTTTCCTTGACCCTGTGAACGACCAATTGTTGCGCTTGGCAGCTTGCCACATTACTGATACCAACGGGAATGCCGATTATGTGGGCACTGGTATTACTCCTGATTACCTCGTTGATCAGTTCTCTCCCATCGAAGGTATCTTACCCATCGGTAATCCGCAAGAAAACTTGCTCGCAAAAGCCCTGGAGCTAATAAAACAATAACGACGGCAGGGGCGTAAACACATTCATCTCGGCAACGTTTAGCAGAAAAGACACAGACGGTGAAAGCCATCATTGGGATTAAAAGCAATAAAGGCTGCTCAATCGAGCAGCCTTTATTATCAATCGTAAATTATCTATTATCAACAAAGCATCAATTTTGCTTTGCAGAATAGCGAGCATTCAAACCGTCCAGCACCTCCTGTGTGATGTTCAGTGCTTCATCTGCATATAGCAAGTTATCCATGCCTGTATTGCTGATTATCAGTGTAAAGCCCTTAGTCTTGTTATACTCTTTCAAGTAGTTCTTGATTGAATCTTGCAACTGCATGTTGTTCTTCTCACTCTCAGCTGCCAATTCACTCTGCAGTTTGTCGCTCAATGTCTGCAGGTCTTCGCTCAACTTGTTGATGCGATTGTACTCCTGCTGTGCACGTTCTGCCGAAAGGAATGCATTGTTCTGATACTTTGTCTGAAATTCCTGCTGCTGCTTCTGCAAATCCTGAGCTTTCTGGTTAAGTTGAAGACGAACATTCTCGCTCTTCTTAACAAAAGCCTCGTTCAAGTCGATGCAGAAATTATACTTCGACAGCAAAGTGTCAACCTCAACAAAAGCCACCTTTATATCAGACAGTACACCCGCAGTTTCAGTAGTTGTTGTCTCTTGACCACCTTTATTAGCAGTACATTGTGCAAACATCATGATGCAACTCAATGCTGCCAAACCCATGAACAAATTTTTAATTTTCTTCATAATTACTTTTATTATTTTTTTATTTCTTTATTCTTTAACACCTAATCTCGACGGTTTTCGGGCTTTTCTGTCCTGAGACTCTACGCAGTCGATTCCACGTTTCATCATCTCTTTGTTGCCACTGATGTGGAAATGTGGAAACCTACCGGCTTTAACAAAGAAAATCTTTATTCCCAACAACAATACGCAAACACCTATCAAGATCAAAGATATGAGCAACGTGTATAGCATATCTCAAAATAAATTTCTATATTTGCAAAAAATGCGCGGCAAAGATAGTGCAAATCGAAGACAAAGCCAAATTTTTAATTGGATTTTGTTGAGATGCAGTCTTTTTTCGCAAAACGTGGCAAAGTTAACACATAATTTTGAATATGGAAAAAAAAGAACTAAAACCTGCTGGAGTTTTCAGATTTTTTGAGGAAATTTGTCAGATTCCAAGACCCTCAAAGCACGAGGAAAAGATTATTGCCTACCTGCAAGAATTTGGTAAGAAGTACAATTTAAAGACCACCACCGATGCCTGTGGCAATGTGCTGTTGGAGAAGCCAGCTACTCCTGGCTATGAGAATCGCAAGAAAGTGGTACTGCAAGCCCATATGGATATGGTGCCAGATAAACGAAAGGATGTGGAACATGATTTCTTGAAAGACCCCATTGAGACTTGGATTGACGGCGAATGGCTAAAAGCTAAAGGCACCACCTTAGGTGCCGACAATGGTATCGGTGTAGCGACAGGATTGGCAGTACTTGCCGACGATAGCATTGAGCATGGTCCTATCGAGTGCCTTTTTACTCGTGATGAAGAAACAGGCTTGACGGGTGCTTTCGAAATTCAAGATGGTTTCATGCACGGTGACATTCTGCTGAACCTTGATTCTGAAGACGAGGGGGAAATATTCATCGGCTGCGCAGGAGGCGTGGATTCTGTGGGTACTTTCTCTTATCAAGATATAGAGGTTCCTGCCGACTATTATGCATGCCGAATCGAGGTTAAGGGTTTGACTGGTGGTCATTCGGGCGATGATATCATCCGTGGTCGTGCTAACGCCAACAAGATTCTTAACCGTTTCCTGATGCAGGCATCCAAGCAATATCATCTTTACCTGTGTGAGATAGAGGGTGGTAGCCTCCACAATGCTATTCCACAAGTGGCTCAAGCAGTAGTGGCTTTACCAGAAGCCGACAAGCACAACCTGCGTGCCTTGCTGAATGTATTCACCGCTGAGGTACAGGCCGAATACTATTTGACTGACCCAAGCATGGAAATTATTATGGAATCTGTGGCAACGCCTAAGACCGCCATCGATTGTGATACGGCTAAGCGCCTATGCCAGACGCTGTATGCAATGCCTCATGGAGTATATAGCATGAGTCAGGATGTACCTGGATTGGTAGAGACCAGCACCAACTTGGCCACAATTAAGATGAACACTGTTGAACACCTTATTATTATTGGTACAAGTCAGCGCAGTTCAACCGAGTCGTCGAAGCAAGACATTGCAACGATGGTTCGCACCGTTTTGGAACTGGGTGGAGCCAAAGTAACTCACGGCGATGGCTACCCTGGTTGGAAGCCCAATCCACATTCAGAAATCCTGCAAATTGCTGTTGAAAGCTACAAACGCCTATTCGACAAGGAGCCAAAGGTAAAAGCCATTCATGCCGGGCTTGAATGCGGTCTGTTCTTAGAGAAATATCCTAATCTTGATATGATTTCATTTGGTCCAACTCTACGCGGTGTCCATACACCTGAAGAGAAGATGCTCATCCCAACGGTCGAACTCTTCTGGCAACACCTGTTGGATATTTTGAAAAACATACCTAAAGTTTAATTGTATTTTTATCATCTATATGTTAAAAGTACCTTTGTGGAGAGGCGGTTAGCCTTAATACATCAAAACTTTAATTATAACGAGCATTGTCTTATGGATGTGTGTTAATGACATTTAGGTCTGACATCAGTCGCAGGCACATCCATAAGGCTTTAGCGTTTTTATATGAAAAAACTTCAAACATTATTAATCCTGCTTCTGTTAACTTGTGGCTGCCCTGCCCAAGACAGTTACCGTTTCAGGATTGTCAGTTACAACGTCGAAAACCTCTTCGACTACCAACACGACTCTCTGAAAAACGATTATGAGTTCCTCCCTGACGCCCAACGCCACTGGGACTACACCAAATACAGGAAGAAGCTTGATGATCTGGGACGCGTTATCATCGCCACAGGAGAGTGGACACCCCCTGCTTTGGTAGGACTCTGTGAAGTGGAGAACGAGCATTGTCTTACCGACCTCACCGAGCACTCCGTTCTGAAAGAAGCGGGCTATCGCTATGTTATTACCAACTCGCCCGACCAGCGAGGCATTGATGTGGCGTTACTCTACCAGCGAGAAGTTTTCAAACCTGTCAGCATTAACACCTATCGCGTGCCACCACTGACCAAGCAAAAGAATGCAACACGCGACATCCTTCATGTCACAGGCGAGCTACCTGACCACTCGTTACTTGACGTGTTTGTTTGTCATTTTCCCTCACGCACAGGCGGTGAGAAAGAATCAGAGCCCTATCGCATATTAGCAGCAAATACATTGAAGCAGGCTGTAGATAGTCTGTTTCAAGTACGCAAGAAAGCCCAGGTAGTCATCATGGGCGACTTCAACGACTACTTTAACAACCGTTCTGTGGCAGAGGTAATAAGTGCCCAACCTGTCACTACACTTAAGGCCAATCGGCAAACGCTCTATCACCTGTTGGCAGCTAAGGAAAATTCGTTGAAGGACTATGGCAGTTATCGCTATCGCGGAAAGTGGAACTCGCTTGACCACCTCATTGTCAATGGACAGCTGTTGCGCCAGAAAGGATCATTCCACATACTGCCTTCCGACGATGCTTACCTGGTCAAAGCCGATATATATCGAGCCGACTTCCTGCTTGAAGACGACAACCGCTATGGAGGCAAGCATCCATTCCGCACCTACAACGGCATGAAATATCAAGGAGGCTATTCCGACCACCTACCTATTTATGCCGACTTCTTGTTAAAATACTAAATAATACCTCTAAAATATTTAACTTTTTGTCCAAAAGGCACAGAATGTCACTTTTTTTTTCTTAATTCGCAAAATGTATTTACTTAAACCCGCTTTTATGAAGGAAAAAACACGATTATTTGGATTATTCTTGATTTTACTGATAGTAATCGCTGCTTGCAGCAAAGAAAGTTACGAACCTACATCATCGCCCAGTGAAGGCGACAGTACTACTGATCCTACCGTTACCATCAGTGAAGAGATACAACGAGCTGACGAGTTTGCTCAAGATGCTCTTAAGATGTACTATCTCTGGAAAAAAGAAATTGCTAATGCCATTAATTCTCAACTCGACCCAAATACCTGTAGTGACCCAGTGGCTACCGTAGCAAAGATTCGTTACAAAGTAGGAGGAGGATTTAATTCAAAGCAAGACGAAGACCGTTGGACAAAGCTTTATGATGATATTACACCTTTCCAGGAATCCGTACAGAATGTAGAAACCACCAATGGCATGAGTCTGACAGTTGGAAAA
>OMSH01000206.1 GCA_900313715.1 uncultured Prevotellaceae bacterium | reverse complement strand
GTGTCCCATCCTTGTCCACCAGCTTCAGCCAACACGATTTTCACCCTTTCGTCATTCATGTAATGGTAGATGGTACCAGCGGCATTACTGCCTCCACCGATGCAAGCCATGAGATAGTCGGGGTAGTCGCGTCCCTCCTTCTCCTGTAACTGCCATTTGATTTCTTCTGAGATGATGCTTTGCATCCTTGCTACCAGGTCGGGGTAGGGATGAGGCCCCATCGTAGAGCCCACGATGTAGAATGTATCTTTCGGGTGACAGCACCAGTCGCGTATTGCCTCCGAGCAGGCATCCGAAAGTGTCATGTTGCCTGTACGTACAGGATGTACTTGTGCGCCCAGCATCTTCATGCGTTCCACATTGGTGTGCTGGCGTTCAACATCGGTAGCACCCATGAATACCTCGCATTGCATGCCCATCAGTGCACAGACTGTAGCTGTAGCTACCCCATGCTGACCTGCACCTGTCTCAGCAATGACGCGAGTCTTACCCATCTTCTTAGCAAGCAGAATCTGTCCGATAGTGTTGTTGATTTTATGTGCACCAGTGTGGTTCAGGTCCTCTCGTTTGAGGTATAGGCGGCATCCATAGCGCTCGCTCATTCTACAAGCATAGTACAGGGGGGAGGGTCTGCCCACATAGTCCTTGAGCAAAGCACGATACTCTGACTTGAACTCTTCCGACTCGATAATGGGCAGATAGGCTTCTTGCAGGTCGTGCACGCATTTGTAGAGAATCTCTGGTACATAGGCACCGCCAAACTCACCATAGAACCCATTTTTGTCAACTTGATAATTTTCCATATATTTTGGTTTTTTGTGAATGCAAACGCATCAATTATAATGAAGCTGTTCTAAAACTTAAGAGGCTCGTCGCAAGAACGACGAGCCTCTCTATATTTTATCACCCTAACTTATGGGTACATGGCCATCTTCTCACGATCTTTTGAATCTTGAGTTCTGCCACCACCAAAAGTTAGTTGTCATCATCATGATTTTATTGTTTTTGTTGATTTCTGTGGGCAAATTTATGCGATTACTTTTAATTTGCCAAATATTCTGCCGTTTTTTTTATAATTATTTTCTATACCATATTTATATAAGTCGCACATATAAATTTAGTCTTTTACCTTTGCCAACCAATTTAGAATTAGCGAACTGAGTTTAGAACGGTTGGAGTTGTTGATCCATAGTTGTTCGCTCAGATAGTTACCGTTAGGAACCAGTCGCTTACAATCGTTTACCACTTCAGTAATACCACTGCTGGCACTTGATACAATCAGTCCGATGTTCTTTCCAGACATTTTGGGACCGTTACTAAATAAAAAAGTCTGCATGATGGGTGACATCTGGCTCCACCAAAGCGGAGTGACTATGATGACAGTGCTATAGCTGTCAAGTTGGGTAGTAACGGGGTCTATTGCCGGATAGCTGACAGCATCAGTAGGATTAGCTTTAATGGCATTGAGCAGTTGGGTACCTAATGCATAGTTGTTAGCTTCATACTTCAGTCCCTTTTCTGCTGGTTTGATTTCCAATACGTCAGCTTCAATCCTTGTGGATAGGTCATTTACAATATCACGACAATTGTTTGTATAGCTGTAAAAAACAATCAGCGTCTTTCCAAAGCTAACACCCTTATCTGAATCTGTTTCAGAGGTTGAGGTAGAGGGATTCTGTTTTTCAATCTTTTCTGCATCATCTTTACTGCAAGCGATGACCAGCATAGTCACAGCCATAAGCATACAGCACAATAATATTCTTTTCATAATGTATTGTTATATTGTTGATATTCTTTATGGCAAAGATACATCTTCTAGAATAGTACCATGTAATCCATTTTATTGTTTTTTCAACCAATATTACCGATTCACAGATAAAATGTGTAATTTTGCATCGTTAAAACAAAGAAACATGGAAATAAGACTGGAAAATGAAATGCCTGTGCTGTTGCTTACAGGCTATTTGGGCAGTGGAAAGACTACCCTCCTAAACCGAATATTGACCAATGAGCGAGGCATTAAGTTTGCCGTGATTGTAAATGACATAGGTGAGGTGAACATTGATGCCGACTTGATAGAGAAAGGTGGTGTCGTTGGACAGAAAGACGATAGTCTGGTAGCCTTGCAGAACGGTTGCATCTGCTGCACCCTGAAGATGGATTTGGTGGAGCAACTGAGTGACATCATGCGTATGCACCGCTTCGACTATATCGTTATCGAGGCCAGTGGCATCTGTGAGCCTGGACCTATTGCACAAACCATCTGTTCAATGGATAAGATTTATCCATTCTCTTCAGATATTGGTAAAGCCCGACTGGATTGTATCGTTACTGTTGTCGATGCCTTGCGCATGAAGGATGAGTTCGCTGGAGGTCTCGACCTGTTGAAAGCTGAGATTGACGAGGAAGATATCGAAAACCTGGTGATTCAACAGATAGAATTCTGTAACATTGTTTTGCTCAATAAAGCAAGCGAGGTCTCTGAAG